>NZ_JANGCA010000270.1:0-286 GCF_024463855.1 Clostridium sp. DFI.1.208
CTTCAGCTTGGCTGTGATATGCTCGGCACTGTCATCCTTCAGCATCGCTTCCCAGATATAGCCTGTCTCACTCATCGCATTCACTCGATAGATGAACACCTTCATGAAGCCTGCAGTCTCCGGTACCTCGACGCTCGTACTCCTACCATCTGCACGAGCGAGCACTTTCTTATCTTTATCGTAGAACACCAGCTCTACCGCAAAGTTTCGATCTCCCCATGTGCTTCCCTTTTCATAGACAAGATCTGTCGCACTGCCATCCGCCTTCTGGAAATCGGATACCGGA
>NZ_JANGCA010000271.1:0-286 GCF_024463855.1 Clostridium sp. DFI.1.208
CAGATGGCATTGTGTGTTCTGGTGGTTGTTCCGCTACTCTGGTTTGTCTCCCTGTATTTTCAGCGTCGCATCCTGTCTGCACAGCGGCAGTCGAGGTCGGAATTACTTGAGCTTATAGAGTAAACACTTTTTTGTAACTCTTCTGGTATTTTAATTGCTCCGTAAATATTACCATCAAAGATACTTGTACTATCTGTTTTACTATCTACTGGAGTAAAAGCTCCTCTAGTTGTTGCATATAATATCGCAATAGGATGTTCTGCCATCCAAGTTAGCCTTGGATAAA
>NZ_JANGCA010000272.1:0-286 GCF_024463855.1 Clostridium sp. DFI.1.208
ATCATGTTTTGAAAGATCACCATCGGCAAATCATAAAAAGCAATAAAAGAATTAGGTGAAAGCGGGAGGTCATTATTTTTTTACATTCCAGTAGGTACAGTCTCATACCTCTTCCTCCTGAAAATGATACAGATACAAATCATTCAGGGTTGGCTCCACACTGCAGGCATCCCTTCCTGTATCATCAGATAGCGGACGAGTGTTCCCTGTGCTGATGCCCGCTGATAGCAAATAATCGTATCTCTGCGCAGCTGCTCCAGCTCCTTTTGTGATACCAGACGTTCCT
>NZ_JANGCA010000273.1:0-286 GCF_024463855.1 Clostridium sp. DFI.1.208
GGAACAGCTTTCTCCCTTCTGTTCCGACAGTAGTTCCAGCATAGTATCCAATATTAGGTCTATCTTTGTCATAATATCACCGCCTTTAAAAAAAATTATATCACAAATCAATGAACTTGAACAGCGGTCAACTTTGTGCTATGATGATGTTGAACAGCGGTCAAAAAATTAAGGAGTGAGAAAAATGATACAAGTAATTATCTTTTTAGGGTTGTTGATCTGCATGATTTTCCTTATCGTGGCTGAGATTGTATGGGGGATTCGTGGGTTATTAAAGAAGCGAAAT
>NZ_JANGCA010000274.1:0-286 GCF_024463855.1 Clostridium sp. DFI.1.208
ATAAAAATGTTCTCCTCTCTATATTCAATGAATTTGTATTTGAGTTAATTTTTTGTTGTTATCACGTCCTGTTCTTTTACTGACTGTTGCTTCAAAATCTGCTTGAGTCGGTCTGTCAGTTTCGCATGGTCGAGAATGTCTTTTACAACCTGCGTCTGGTTGATTTCATCAAGTTTAATCGCAACCTTTAAGGTCGGGGCATCTTGATGAGATAGCCAGTTCAGCGTCCTTTGGAAGGAGTAAGGCTCTGGTTTTGTGGTTAGTTTTAATCGTTCACGATTGTTCC
>NZ_JANGCA010000275.1:0-286 GCF_024463855.1 Clostridium sp. DFI.1.208
CGACTTTTACAGCGAGCTGATGGAGGACCCGCACGTTCTTCGCATTGTCGCATTATCCGGCGGATATACAAGAGATGAAGCAAATGAAAAACTGGCAAGAAATCCTGGTCTGATTGCGAGCTTCTCCCGGGCATTATCGCAGGGGCTTTGTGTGACACAGAGTGATGAGGAATTTGATTCTTTACTGAAAATCTCTATCCAATCAATTTATGATGCCAGCATTACCTGAAAGACATGGTCTGCACATGAAGCAATCGCGAAAGGGCTTTTAATTAACGTAGGATTG
>NZ_JANGCA010000276.1:0-285 GCF_024463855.1 Clostridium sp. DFI.1.208
TGAGCGTGGAAGCAGATGGGGGAATAAGAACTTTGCGACAGAGATCATCCTCTATGACAAGGATGGAAGCATCGTCGATCGAACGAATGGCACGAAGACGACGCTGGATGCGACACGAGCGGAAACGGTGAAGCTTGCCGTGTATCGTGTGAATGCGGTCAGTGATCCGGGACCGTATGTCTGGCAGGCGACATTGAAGGATTCAACGACAGAAGGGATCACCGCACTGTTGAAGGGGAATGTGATCATGACGACGCAGCTGGAGGCGCTCGTTCCACAACAGAT
>NZ_JANGCA010000277.1:0-285 GCF_024463855.1 Clostridium sp. DFI.1.208
CATCGGTATCTTTTTCTTCATTCCCTTACACTCCTTCCATCTCACTGTCCTTCAATACTGCATAGATGATGACCTCTCCTGCGAGCAGTCCCCATTTCCCCCACTGGACCATATGCAGGATACTGCCCTGATATCGCTGCGGTACGCACACATACAGACCGCTTTGGATCAGGATGAGCAGGAAGAAGATCCCTGCCATGATGAGCATGCACAGTCTCGTCTTTTTGATGATCGCCTGCTTCATCTCCTGTAGCCAGAGCGTCCTGCTTTTCAGCTGTTCCTGCT
>NZ_JANGCA010000278.1:0-285 GCF_024463855.1 Clostridium sp. DFI.1.208
ATTCCGTGTTCTTCTAAGCGTATCCATGGTTTCCTGTGTTTCCATAAGCTCATATTCCATGCACATCGCCTTATACAGCAGCTTCTGATCAATTCGCTGTACCGCTGTACGACAGATGACCTGAAGACGGTTATAAAACGCCTTTGCCAGCAGGGAGCAGATCAGTACCCCTGTGCACATGAGAAGTGCCGTTTGCAATGCAGCTGTATATTCTTTTACAATCAGCTGATTCAAGATTTCTGCGGAGTAATGCAGGGTAATGAACGGAGACAGCGCATTTGTAAT
>NZ_JANGCA010000279.1:0-284 GCF_024463855.1 Clostridium sp. DFI.1.208
AAAAAAAGTATCCGGACAGTTGCATATGCGTAACAGAAACGGGGAAGAACGCTGGGTGGAAATCTGCTGAACCACTATTTTCGATGATGCGGGAAGAGCAATCAAAGCCATTGGAATTTCAAAGGATATCAGTGAACAGAAGCAGCTGGAAAACAGCTATCAGTACGAGTTGGGCCTTCAGGAAGCCATCTCCACAGGATTTCTCAGTGTTTTTGAGGTCAATGTCACAAGGAACAGCATCACCATCCTTGATAAAAACGCAAAGGGAAAGCTGAGAAAGCCCC
>NZ_JANGCA010000028.1:0-59951 GCF_024463855.1 Clostridium sp. DFI.1.208
AAAAGAAGTGCTCATGTCCTTCCGTGACTTCTGCACTTCTTAATTCTTTACAATTTACGGGGTCTCTTTTACCCCATGTAATTCTATACCCCATAATTTGTATACCCCACCTTATTTTAGATTACCCACAAAAGCAAAGCCATACGATATAAAAAAACGAAGCCACAGGTGTGAATCACCCGATACAGCTTCGTTTTTATATACCTTACTTATTGATTTCACTGATGATGCGTTCGATTTTGTTTCCACGTTCCAAAGAGTCATCCAGCTTGAACAACAGCTCCGGTACCTTACGGATTGTCATTCGCTTCGCAAGCTCGCTGCGCAGGTAGCCCTTGCTACGTTCCAGCGCCTTCATACCGGCTTCCTCTCTTGGCTTCTGCCCTAGGAAGGATACATATATCTTCGCAATGGATAAATCATTGGTCACCGTTACATCGGTAATTGTGATGAATCCGATTTTCGGATCCTTCAGGGAAAACTGGATGATCTCCGAAATTTCCTTCTGAATGATACCTGCTATTTTTTCAGCTTTTAATGTCATGTTATCACCTTATTTTTATTCTGGCTCAACCTGCTGATCTTCATACGCCTCGACGATGTCATCCACCTTGATATCGTTGAAGTTTTCGATTGTCAGACCGCATTCATAGCCGCTGGTAACTTCCTTGGCATCGTTCTGGAACCGCTTCAGTGATCCCAGCTTGCCGGTGTAAATCACCACGCCCTCACGAATCAGACGGACACCGCATTCCTTGCGCAGACAGCCATCGGTAACCATACACCCGGCAATCGTTCCCACTTTGGAAACCTTGTAAATCTGACGCACTTCTGCCTGTCCGATAACAACCTCTTCATATACAGGAGCCAGCATACCTTTCATGGCATTTTCCATTTCTTCCAATGCCTTATAAATAATATTGTGCAGACGGATTTCAATTCCTTCCTCTTCTGCTTTTTTACGTACCAGCGCGTTCGGACGTACGTTGAAGCCGTAAATTACGGCATGGGATGCACTTGCCAGCAGAATATCGGATTCTGTTATTGCCCCCGCCTGGGAACGAATGACATTGACACGTACTCCCTGCACATCGATCTTTTCCATGCTTGCACGGACTGCTTCCGCACTCCCCTGTACATCGGCCTTAATAATCAGGTTGACCTCCTGTACTTCGCCTTCTTCGATCTGACGAGCCAGATCATCCAAAGACATCGCAGCACCGGTCGCATTCCGCTCGGAAGCAATCTTGTTATTCAGTCGCGTTTCCGCAATCTGACGGGCTTTCTTTTCATTATCGAATGCCTTGAAGATATCCCCGGCAATCGGAACATCGTTCAGACCGATGATTTCCACTGGTGTGGAAGGCAGTGCCTTCTTGATTTCACGACCGTGATCATCTGTCATCTTACGTACCTTACCGAATGCCGTACCGACAACGACAGCATCACCGGTATGCAGCGTACCACCCTGAACCAGCAGCGTAGTGACAGGACCGCGTCCCTTATCCAGCTTCGCCTCGATAACGGTTCCGGTTGCCAGCTTGTTTGGATTGGCACGGAAGTTGTACACCTCAGATACGACCAGAATGGTTTCCAGCAGGTCACTGACGCCGGTTCCAAATTTTGCAGAGATATCCGCATAAATCGTATCTCCGCCCCATTCCTCAGGCATCAGGCCAAGCTCACTCATCTCGGATACAATGCGCTCACGGTTTGCGCCGGCCTTATCAATTTTGTTCACAGCAACGATAACCGGAACACCGGCAGCCTTGGCATGGTCAACGGCCTCCTTGGTCTGCGGCATGACACCGTCATCAGCAGCAACCACGATAATAACCAAATCGGTAACCTTGGCACCCCGGGCACGCATAGCGGTAAAGGCTTCATGACCCGGTGTATCCAGGAAGGTAACCCGCTTCCCTTTTACGTTTACCTGATAGGCACCGATATGCTGGGTAATTCCACCGAATTCCCCTTCCGTAACATGTGTTTTACGGATGGTGTCCAGCAGCGTTGTCTTACCATGGTCAACATGTCCCATGATGGTAACAACCGGCGGACGGTTTTCCAGAAGTGTCTCGTCTTCCACTTCCTCCAGCTGTTCCTCAAAATCACTTTCCTCAATGATGATTTCCTTGTGTACCTCTACATTCCATTCCATGCAGACAAGCTCGATTGTCTCATCATCCAGCGTGGAGTTGATCGTAACCATTGTTCCCATCATGAACAGCAGCTTGATAACCTCACTCGCATTGCGATTCAGCTTTTCTGCCAGCTCTCCTACACTCAGCGGTCCACTGTATGTGATTTCCTTAACCTCTACACGTTCCTTCTTCGGTGTGAAATTGTTGTTGTTTCTTGATCGGTTGTTGTTATTCCCCTTCCGATTGTTATTTCCTCTTCTATGCTGTTGTCTTGCCATATAATCACCTAGCCTTTCAAGCAAGCTGCAATCTTTTCTGCAAATCCCTTGTCAAGAATTGCGATTGCTTTCCTGTTGCGATCACCGATCGCCATATTCATCAATGCTCCATCCATGTAAACACAGGGAACCTTGTAGAAGTTGCATTTATCATTCAGCTTCTTCTTCGCATTATCGCCGATATCCTCTGCCAAAATCAACAGATGGACATGACGGGCACGAAGCTGTGTATAGACACTTTCTCCGGTAGCCGTTTTTCGAGCGCGTGCCGCCAGTCCCAGCGTCCCTGCCGCATCACTCATTCGCTGAACATCTCCTTCAGCTTTTCATAAATTTCATCCGGAATTTCACATTCCAGAGAACGCGCCAGCGATTTTCTCTTCATCGCAGCTTCTAGAGCTTCCACACTGCACTTCAGATAGGCACCACGGCCGTTACGCTTTCCACTCTCATCGATTTCCACAGTTCCCTGCGGCGTACGAACGATACGGATCAGTTCTTTTTTCGGAAGACTTTCATTGGTAGCCACACATTTGCGCATCGGTATTTTCTTCATGTCGCATCTACCTCCTCACATCATTATTCTTCGTAATATTTATCGTATTCATCAAAGTCGATTTCATCATGAATCCAGTCACTTTCCTCAATCTCACGCTCTTCACGCTCGATTTCCGCAAGCTCCTCCTCAGAATAGATCGGCTTCATTTCGTAATCCTTCTTGTTCAGATCAAAGGTCGGCTTACGGCGTTCCTCTTTTTCTTCATGCTTGTCGTATTTCTTATAGCGCGGTTTTGCGGCTGCTTTGTCATCCTGCTTCGCAGATGCATCTGCCAGCGTTTCAAATTTGGAACGGTATTCCTGTTTTTCCTTCAGGTTCAGCCCCTCCTGCTTCTGCTTCTCTCTGGCGATACGTGCAGCCTTTTCCAGATCAGTTTCTTCCTGCGGCTGTACTTCCTCTATGATTTCTTCAATAGGAGTTGTCACAGCTTCTTCCTCAACAGCCGGTAAAGCGGTGGTTTCCGCCGGTTCACTGCTTTCTTCCACAAGCGGTTCACTGACAGCCTCTTCCGTTACAGCCTCCTGGAAGCTTACACCTGCATCATCCAGACTGAGTGCATCCTGTGGCTGTGCGTTTTCTTCAAAGCGCTCCATCTGCGCAGCAAGCTTGGCCTCCTGCTGACGTGCCAGGAATTCCTCGCGCTGCTTCATTGCGATTTCCTTCCAGTTGATACCTGCCGCATCGACATCGGTTTCTGCCTTGATATCGATTTTGTTTCCGGTCAGCTTTACAGCCAGCCGTGCGTTCTTTCCGCGCTTACCGATAGCCAGAGATAACTGATTGTCCGGTACAACAACAAGCAGTCCGCCCTTGCGCTCCTCACTTGGGATAACCGCCAGAACCTCAGCCGGAGACAGTGCATTTTTAATCAGCTCCGTAACATCCTCGCTCCATTCAAAAATATCGATTTTCTCTCCGCCCAGCTCATCGATAATAACCTGTACACGCTGTCCTCTTGGACCGATGCAGGCACCGATTGGATCGATGTTTTCATTGTGCGAATAGACTGCCATTTTTGTACGCTCACCCGCTTCACGCGCGATTGCCTTGATTTCAATGATTCCCTGGAAGATTTCCGGAACCTCTTTTTCAAACAGACGCTTCACCAGTGTCGCATCCCCACGGGATACCAGTACCTGTGCCCCCTTGGTTTCCTTGTTTACCTCCGTGATTACCACACGGATCATTTCACCCTCACGGTAACGCTCATTTGGTATCTGCTGATTTTTCGGCATCAGAGCCAGTGTCTTACCGATATTGACAACACAGAATTTCTCCTCGACAGATTCAATCGTCCCCATGACCATTTCCTCTACCTTATCGCAATATTCTTCATATACCACAAGCTTTTCAGCCTCACGGATTTTCTGCTTCATGACGTTCTTAGCAAGTATCACCGCTGCACGTCCCAAATCGGCAATGCTGACTTCCTCTTCCACAACACCGCCGAGCTCCAGCTCCTGATTGACACGCTTTGCGTCCTCCAAGGAGATTTCCAGCTCGTCATCCTCTACGTTTTCAACGATCAGACGCTGCTGATAGACCTTGATATCACCGGATTTTTCGTTGACATCCACGCGTACCAGCGCATCCGGTATTTCAATATGCTTACGAAATGCCTTTGCCAAAGCTTCCTGCAGGGCTTCTACAACGACTTCCTTGGAAAGCTTTCTATCGGTTTCGATGGCCTGCATCGCAGCCATAAAATCTTTTAATTTCATTTTTTATTCGCATCCTTTCTAAATTTTCACAGACAGACGGATCAGTGCGATGTTATCCATCTCGATTTCCGCCTTTTTCTTCACGGCCTTTGCCATGTAATCCAGATATACCGTATTGTTTTCAAACGCTGTCAGGGTTCCTTTTACATCATCCATGCCAGCCTTTGGATTCTTTAGCTTCACATATACAAACTCGCCGATGGCATCCCTGATCTGTTCTTCATTTTTCAATTCCCGCTCTGCGCCAGGAGAACAGACCTCCAGAAAATATTCATTGGCAATCATATCCATTTCATCCAGCATCGTGCTGATTTTTTCAGACTGTGCAGCACAGGTATCAATATCCATACTGCCGTCCTTATGCATAATCGACACCTGCAGAATGCGCATACTGCCTTCGGTATGCCAGGCAACATCATACAGCTCGATACCGTCTTCTGCCACAAGCGGAGTGATCAGTTCTTTCAGTTTTTGTATTTGATCCATAACATTCTCCTTTACAAACATAATGAAGGAGTGGGCTTGACCCACTCCGGTTGAAGTATCTGTACATAATATACCACGAAACAGGCCAAACATCAACCTTTTTTCCAAAAGGCAGAAAAAAAGCCGCATGTACGGCCTTTACTCTATTTTTCTACGATGGTTTTTCCGTTGTATTCACCACAAGAACACATTTTGTGCGGCACCTTGTACTCACCGCAAGCCGGACATTTTACTAATGTCGGTGCAGCTAATTTATAATGAGTTCTACGTTTTGCTTTTCTTGTTTTTGAATTACGTCTCTGTTGAACAGCCATGTTAGCACCTCCTACTTAATCTTCCAATTTGAATTCTTTCAACTTTGCTAAACGAGGATCGATTTCTTTGCTTTTTTCTTTTATGTAATCTTCCTCTTTGACAACTTCCCAACCGTCACCTTTAGGATACTGTGTCAGTCCTTCTTTTACAATTTTCAGAGGAACCTCCATCACTATCAATTGAAAGATCACCGGCAATAACTCTACGACATCACCTTTAACTTCGTGTACATCTTCGTCATCTGTCTTTTCAAAAGAGAACACTTCTAAAGATTTTGTATGGAAATCATATTCTACATCCTCAAGGGTTATAGAACACGGTACTATCATCACGCCTTCAATATCCAGATCCGCAAATACGCGTTCACTGGAAGCCTCGTAATGAACATTCCCTGATACCGTAACATCCTGCAATCCTCTGATCTGATGCATCTTAGAAAATACCTCGGGCTCAAATCGGATCATTTCGTCAAATTCGATCGTTGCATCCTTCGCCTGCAGCAGTTCCATTCTGGACCATTTCAAAAGAATCACCTCGTTGTCTGACCTATCCTATTATAAGGAAAATCTGCGACAAAGTCAACACCATCTTCTCTTCCATAGGCTAGCTTATATATTAAACCACAAAACAGGAGGAATGAAAAGTATTTTTTTCATTTTTCTTTTCATTTCCGGGATTTTACGCATTTTTTTCTTCCACCTTCAAAAGAAACGCAGAAACATCGTCATATACAAGCATATGATCCGGTTCATTCAATATTTCATGGCGCATGCCGTCAAACAGTCTGGCACTGACATCGCTGTAGCCGATTTCACGCAGAAGACCGCCTGCCTCCTGAAGTTTTTCACGACTGATGATACAGGGGTCCTCACTGCCGGCGATAAAGCGAATTGGCAATGTCCTGTTGCGCAGCGACCAGTTTTTGCGTGTATAGACGTCCTGCATCAGGGAAAAGAGATTTTCAAACCCGTTGAGGGTGAAGGTATAGCCGCAAAGCGGATCACGGTCATAGGCACGCACAACCTCCATGTCCGAGCACAGCCATACATTGTCGCTGCCTTCCTCTGCAAAGCCATCACAATTTTTGCCGAATGCCATCTTCTGTATAAGCGGACTGCGATAGTGTGCCCCCTTTATACTCATCATAAGCTTACACAGCAGCTTCCCTGCACCGGCAGCCGGATTTTTGCTGGGACTGCCGCAGACAATCAGTGCATCAATGGTATCATCATAGCGTTTCAGATAGGCTCGTACAGCCAGCGAGCCCATGCTGTGTCCAAACATATAGATTTTCAAGGACGGGTACTCCTTGTGCAGCTGTGCATTCAGCTGGCGGATATCTTCTATCAGAGCCGCAGCACCCGTGGTACGCATGTAGCCCAGATCAGCTTCCTCGCGAATGCTTTTTCCATGACCGCGATGATCATGCAGCACACACAGATATCCCAGCTCTCCAAGATATTGCATAAAATCCGTATACCGCTCCTTGTGCTCCGCCATGCCGTGCACCAGCTGGATGATTGCGCGGGGTGTGCAGGAGGGGATGCAGCGAAGCACGGATATCTCCAGCGCATCCGCATCGCTGATAAAGCTGTATTCCTGTAATGTTGTCGTCATTGTGCTCACTTCCTTATACCTGCATTGTATCATACTTGTGTCACTTTCAACAGCATTGCCTGCAGCTTTTTGACAAAGCCGTAAATGTGTCAAAAGCAGGAGCTAGCGGTAGTCATACACCAATCGCTATGGTATACTGAAAGACAGCAGGAGGTGATACAATGCGAAGCTGTGGAATTGTAACGGAATACAATCCGTTCCATAACGGACATCGCTACCACATCGAGCAGGCGCGCAGGATTTCCGGCTGTGATGCCCTGCTTGCGGTCATGTCCGGAAATTTTGTTCAGCGAGGCGAATGCGCCATCGTTGATAAATGGACACGGGCAAAGGCGGCGATCCAGGCAGGATGCGATCTGGTGATCGAGCTGCCCTACCCCTATGTTGTGCAGCGCTCGGATATCTTCGCAAAACAGGCAGTGGAGCTGCTGAAGCTGGCCGGGATTGCTACACTGGTCTTCGGCAGTGAAACAACAGACATGCAGCAGCTTCATCGACTGGCGGATACCTCCTATGAGCACTATCAGGAGCAGAGAAAAAACGGTATCTCTATGGCCAAAACACTGGAAATGGTACATGGACGTGTTGCCAGCAATGACATTCTGGGAATGGCTTATCTTCGTGCACTGAAAAACAGTGCAATTCAGCCCATCGCCATACAGCGCACCAATGGCTACCACGATGAGGACATTCAGCATGCCATCAGCTCTGCGACTGCCATACGCAGAGCCGTTAAGGAGAAAAAGCCGATCAGCCATACCACACCCATGGCAGAGGATTTGCGGGAAGGGGTTTTCATGGAGGACTACTATCCCTATTTGCAGACGCTGCTGCTGAGCACACCGGTAGATCAGTTGAAGAAGCGTTTCCTTGTGGATGAGGGTATGGAGCATATGCTGCAAGGCAATGCCCGCAAACACATGGACTATGCCTCCTTTTTACAGGCATGCATCACACAGCGTTATCCACGCAGCAGTATCCAGCGAAGTCTCACCCATATTCTAACGCATACGGATAAACAGGAAATCGATCATCTGTCACCCTGTACCTTTTTAAGGATTCTGGCCTTCAATGATACCGGAAGAGCGTATTTGCGTGAGCTGAAGCAAAAGGAAATCACGATTGCCTCCACCTTCCATCAGATTCCCAAAGCACATCGGGAAATTTTTCTGCGAACAACTGCCGCATACGCCTACGCCTTCCCGTTATCCAAACGAAAGCAAGTCATCGACAGCGAGCTGCGCAGTCCCATGTATATAGCATCATGACAGGACTGCTTACACTTGTGCTGCTTGTGGTTGCAGCAAATCTTATTCTGTATCACTATTTCCCTACCCCGCCAAAGCCGCAGAGTAATCGAGTATACGATGTGGCGATTGTCCTGGGAAGTCCGGCAGAGGAGGATGGCAGTCTTTCCCGTGTACAGAAAACACGGATGGATGCGGCAATAACATTGTATAAAGAAAAAAAGGTGCGCTGTATCCTCATCAGCGGCGGCAGTGTGCGAAACACTTACACAGAAGCGGATATCATGGCGTCATATGCAAGCAAATGCGGCATACCAAGCAAAGCGCTTCATCTGGAACGTCAGGCAAAAAACACCTATGAGAATCTGTTGTATGCAAAGGCGTTATGCGATACACATGCATGGAAGCACGTCATTGTTGTGACCAGCTGCTTTCATGTGCGCAGAGCCAGCTACATGGTACGAAAGTTCTTCGATGCCTACGCGATGCAGAAAACCGCTGAAAAGGAAACATGCAGGCATTATATAACGGAATATTTTCGTATGTGGAACAGTCTTCGCTGTGAAGTGATGCTATACAGAAAAAGAAAGCACTGAACCCTTTATACAATCATCCATAGGATAAGCAAGTGCTATTTCACTCATGCGCACATAAGAAAAAAAGACTCCCAAAATAATGCGGAGTCTTTTTCTATATGCATCCTGCGATGCAGTTCATCGTTAAATCAAACAATATCATCAGTCGCAACACCATGTGCAAGGATGGCGTGTATGCCATCCTCAAGCTAAATTCGCCCGCTAGAAGCTTCCACTAAGCAAGTAGAAAGAACAATAGGTCACAGACCTTTTCCTTTTTTCTAATATATGCTGCACGAAACACAGTCCTCCATCGCCTGTGATTCAAATCACCACGACTTATCAACCCGCACATCTATATGCCTGTTCAAGATATTCCCTTTCCTTGATATGATACTGCTCGATGATCGGCTGCCCATTCACATACTTCCACCTTTGAATAAATGTCGGCTTCATGCGCAATAGTCTTTCCTCTTCTAAATGGGAATACGCTTCATATGAAGATGAATAGTGATGTTTAAAGCGCGAACAGAATTCCTCATTATCCAAAGGGTGTCCAATGTCTTCGCATATCCCTTCGATTTGGATGGAACCGATACATAAAGCAACCTGCGGATTTTCTCTAATATCCTGATATTTACGAAATGTCTTATCCGTTTGAACATAAAAAATATGATCCTTTATAAGAACACTCATCATTCTTGCGGATACCCGATTAGATCGGCTTGTCGCCAAGACGCTTTCAGCATGATCCCCGATTCGTTCAAATAGTTCATTTAATTTTTCTTCATAGGTATTTTTCATTTTTTTTATTTTATCCTTCCGCCATGGTATAGCCCTTCATATATTTTGCGTGAGCAATCATAGATTTCTTCCGTTCCCTGAAAGTCATTGCTGTCACCGCTCATTCTGGAAAGATATGTGTAATCACCTCTTGCATAAATTTCAGGGCCACGAAAGGGCCTTTGTTCATCAACCTGCAGTAAAGCCTCCTTTAAAAAATCTCCGTTAAAATGATCGTTCAGAACCTTGCCACAATAATTCATGATCCAGCATATATGATTGCTTTCATACACCTTCTCTTGTCCTGAAAAACATAAGCTTCCATAGAACGTATCATAATATTGATATGTATCCTCGTGGTAAGCATATTCATGGGCGTCGATTTCCGCAGCTTCGATTTTGTTTGATTTTGCCGCATACGTTGATTTTTTGGCTTTGACAAGAAAGTGAATGAGGTGATTTGTATCAACCTTTTGACCCTCTTCCGCAAAGCAATCATCTTCCTTGATAAGGCGATCTATCGTGATACCAAAAATACGGGATAAATCAATGAGATATTCCAATCCGGGCGAAATTATTCCTTTCTCCCATTTGGTGATTGTCTGTCTGGAAACACACAGCTTTTCAGCCAGCTCTTCCTGTGTAAGCATATTCTTTTTTCTGTAATACAAAATTTTATCATTATACATTTCATCAACTCCCTGCACAATCATAGCATTGTTTTTTATATGAAACCAGCACCTGATGTTTCCATTTCTGCTACTTTTACGACACGACCGCCTGCAGGATGACAGCAATAACCTGCATTCCCATAAAAACAGTGTGGTTGGATAGAGAAAAAGGAACGCCCTTATGTACGTTCCATCTAGAGGTGCTTCTTTACTGTATCCCTTAACAAAAGCTATCCGATGTATCTTGATGCCAATGAGTATTATGCTGCTTTTTCAAATGGATAAATATACAGTGCCGTTGTGTAATCCGGATGAAACCGCCCTGTTTTATACAGCTGAAATCCGTTTCGCTCATACATCCCTCGAAGCTTGTCCTTGTGCTCCCGCACATCCAGACGCACGTCGGGATAGCCTTCCCTGCGTCCCTTTTCTATGAAATATTGAATCATGGCATCCGCATATCCGTTTCCACTATACGCCGGGTCCACACAGATTTTATGCAGATACAGCGATGTCCCCTTTTCCATGTCCGGCCAGTACAAAGCATCCTCATCCACGATGAACAAACCGCAAACCACCTTCTCATTTACGGTTCCTACATAATACTCCGCAATCGTATACAGCCTTGAAAACGCTGCCCAGTTCACCTCATCCAGCTTCCATTGATGGATGCCGTGTGCATCGTTATAACGCACCCTTCTCTCATACATCGCCTCAATCGCCGGCTTGTCTGCTTCTCTTGCCTGTCGTATGTGCAGCATAGCCTCCTCCTTCCTTTCAAAAAGACCTTCCAGGAAGGTCTTACTGTATCACTCGTTCGACGGATTTCACACTGTTCACCTTTTGCAGATTCGCCATCAAGCTGCGCAGATGCTCAGAATTTTCTACAACCACCGTCATTTTCGTCGTTGCGGATATCCGGTCCTCCTCCACTGTGGAATCCACGTGCTGCAGACCGGCCTTGCATTGGGACACGACCGTTACAATATCACTCAGCAGGAAATTGCGATCCGTGGATTTGACAATCAGCTTAACCTCATAGGTCTTCTGCTCGATATTCTCATCCCACTCCACCGGAATCAGCCGCTGTTTTTCATTTATAATATTCGGACAGTCGGCACGATGCACCTTAACACCTGCCCCCTTGGTAATATAACCGATAATTTCATCCCCCGGAACCGGAGCACAGCATGCCGCAAGACTGATTTTCATCGACTCGATGCCGGCAATACGGATACCGGTTGCGGACGGCTTCTTCTTGCGCTCCTGACGGTTAAACATCTTTGCCAGCTCTTCATTATCCAGCGGAACACTGGTCTTATGCTTCACCAGACGGTCGATGACCGATGGCAGCGATACCTGCTTCACACCGATTGCATACATCAGATCCTGATAGGAATTGAAGCTTAGGGAGCCGGCAATGCTTTCCAGCTTTTTCTGTTCGGTATACGTATCCGCATCCAGATTCCGCCGTTTCAGTTCCTCGACGAGCAGCTCCTCACCCTTTTTGATATCCATGCTGCGGCGTTCGCTTTCCTGCTTCTGGAAAAAGGAGCGGATCTTGTTTCTGGCATGTGCCGATTTTACGACCTTGATCCAGTCTTCACTTGGTCCCGGCGACTGCTTGGAGGTACGGATGTTGACAACATCTCCCGTTTTCAGCTTTGTATTCAATGGCATGAGAACACCGTTGATCGTCGCACCTACGGTATGATGTCCGACCTCGGTATGCACACGATAGGCAAAATCGATCGGAGTGGAGCCATTGGGCAGCGCAATCACCTTTCCCTTCGGTGTCATGACATACACATTTGCTTCAAAAATATCCTTTTGCAGCAGATTCATGTATTCCATGGCATCATCATTGACCTCATCGCTCATGACACTGAAATCCTTGAACCAGTGCAGCTGTTCCTCGATTTCCTTCTGATGCACCTCGCGTCCGCCATTGATGTTTTCCTTATAGCGCCAGTGCGCCGCGATACCCTGTTCGGCAACGGCATCCATCGCTTCGGTACGAATCTGCACCTCAAAAATGTTGCCATCCTCCGCAACGATCGTTGTATGCAAGGACTGGTACATATTCACCTTCGGCATAGCGATATAATCCTTGAAGCGTCCCGGAATCGGACGGTACTTCGCATGGATATAGCCCAGTGTTTCATAGCAGGCCGTATCGGAATCCGTGATAATACGGATTGCCAGCAGATCGAGAATTTCCTCAAACCGCTTGTTTTTCGTCATCATTTTTTTATAGATGCTGTACAAATGCTTGCTTCTTCCAAAAATGCGATAGCCGATATGATGAGCATCCAGCAAAGAGCTAATATCGGCAATCATGCGCTGTACCTGCTCATCACGCTCTGTCTTGCGCTTTTCTACAAGCTTTGCAATCTCATAATACTTTTCCTTGTTCAAATACTGAAAGCACAGATCCTCCAGCTCGTTCTTGATATCACTGATACCAAGACGGTGTGCAATCGGGGCATAGACCTCCAGTGTTTCAGAGGCTATTTTCTTCTGCTTTTCCGGACGCATATATTGCAGTGTCCGCATATTATGCAGGCGGTCTGCCAGCTTGATCAGTATGACTCTAACATCCTTTGCCATAGCAATAAATATCTTACGATGATTGCTGGCGAGATATTCCTTTTCATCCTTGAATTTCAGCGCACCGATTTTTGTGACAGATTCAACCAGAGAGGCGACTTCCTCACCGAACATGTCACTCATTTCCTGAATGGTAACATCGCAGTCCTCCACAACATCATGCAGAAAGCCTGCCGCAATCGTCTTTGGTCCAGTACGAAGCATGGTCAGTATATAGCCCACCTGTATCGCATGAATAATATACGGCTCTCCGCTTTTGCGGTACTGTCCCGTATGATTCTTCTCTGCACACAGATATGCTCTCGTGATCAGATCGATATTTTCTTCTTTTTTGATATATTTTCTGACCTCAACCATCATTTCATCAAAGGTCACGACATTCTTACTTACCATAGTATCACCCGCATTCAAGAAAAGGGGAAGCTCCCCTTTGTTTTTATTATTCGTAAGACATTAAGGAAAATACATTAAAATCCTTCAGATGCTCCCGGCCCTTTAAGCCCGCAAGCTCAATCAGAAATGCACAGCCGGCAACCTCTCCGCCCAGCTCCTGTACAATTTGTATGGTCGCATCCACGGTACCGCCGGTAGCCAGAAGATCATCCACGATCAGCACCCGCTGCCCTTTTTTGATGCCGTCCCTGTGAACGTGCAGCTCATTGCTTCCGTATTCCAGATCATAGGATACGCTTACGGTTTCTCTCGGCAGCTTCCCCGGCTTGCGTACCGGTACAAATCCGATTCCCAGCTCATAGGCAACCGGACAGCCGAAGATAAAGCCACGGGATTCCGGACCGACGATGACCTCCGCCTGAACGGATCTGGCAAAGTCAATGACCTTATCACAGGCCTCCTGAAACGCCTTCCCATCCGCCATCAGCGGCGTAATATCGCGAAACAAAACCCCCTCCTGAGGAAAATCAGGAATACTGGCAATATAATCTTTAAAATTCATGTGTGTAGCCTCCTAGCACTTATGCATGTATTATATCAAATTCTTTCTGAAAAAGCATTAACTAATACGCTTCTGTTACAAAAATATTCACTTTTTTTCTGCCCATAAAGGAATTTATTCGTAGATTTCCAATGAAATTTACATTGTTTTTCTCATGCAGGCGTTCATATGCGTTGCCACAGCGAAAATACATCGCTTCAAGGCTGTCACTCAGTGTCCATTTCGCATGCTCCCGGTTGCCCAGCAAACGACACCCCTGCACGCTTGCTTCCTCCAGATAAAACAGCGGTTCTTCAAAGCCGCAGCCAAACGGTCCCAGCACAGACAGGCTCTCCACCTCTGCCAGTGTAGCCTCCTGAACATGGATGGGAATCACGCTGTAGCTCTTTTCCTGTTGAAAATGAATTCCCTCCATACGGGTATTGACATAGTCCTGCACGATTTGCTTATTCTCGTAAGGAAACCCGATACCGGCAGCCGCCTTGTGTCCACCATAGGCCGAAAGCGAAGGTCGGCAGGCATCAAAAAAGGTTGTCAGATCCAGCAGGTCGAGTGAGCGGATACTGCCCTTGAACATCTGCTCACGCTGAGCAGCGACCATGACCGGAAGCTGCAGCTCCTCACTGAGCTTCCCCGCCACAAGCCCGGCCATACCTTCATGAAAGGACTCATGAAACAGCAGCTGAAACCGATATTCCGGCCGCACCAGCGTGCGTGCCACCTTGACCATGTCATCGCTCATCGTTTTCCGACGATCATTCAGCTCCCGTATCTGCTTTGCCATATGCTGCAGCTGCTCCAGACTCGTACTCAGCAGATACCGCACGGTATTGTTGGCATTCGCGATATCCGCAAGCCGTCCCGTCGTATTCAGCTTTGGTACGATCTGAAAAGCAATCAGCGTTTCATCCCATTTCGGATACCGGTCATTGGCCAGCAGCTGAATCGGCGGACAGATACCCTGACGAAGGTATTGCAGTCCAAGCTGCACGATTGCCCTTGTTTCCTGACGAAGCGGCATCACATCGGCAATGGCGGCAACACAGGCCAGCACCACATGCTCCTTTACCTCTCCCAGCAGTGCACGGGAAATCTCCAGCGCAACGCCGGCTCCGGACAATGTTTCAAAGCGCTCTCCCATCAGAAACGGATGCAGCAGATACAGACAGGGAAATTCCTCATCCATGGCATGATGATCCGTAACGATCACATCCACCCCTCTGTTTCTTGCCTCCGCGAGTGCATCCAGCGCCTTGACACCGTTATCAACGGTGATCAGCAGGCTGTACCCCTTTTCATGTGCCAGTTCTACTGTATGCTTCTGCAGACCATAGCCCTCTGCAAAGCGGTTCGGTATATAAAATCCGGCCTGTATGCCATAGCGGCGCAACGCATCCACGAGAATCGCCGTGGAGCAAATCCCATCCGCATCATAATCTCCGCATACCATGACGCGCTCCTTGTTCTGCTTCGCCTGATAGATACGCTTTGCGACCTCCTGCATTCCGTTTGCGGTAAACGGATCTGCCAGCTGCGGCTTCTGCAATAGCTCCGCTATCTGTTCATCCTTTAGACCTCTGGATGCCAGCACCTTAGCGCACAAGGCACTCACATGATGCGTTTCCTGTATCTGTTTCGAGCGTTCGCTCTGTAATTTATGTATTTGCATGTTTATCACCGTGAAATATCATACCACACTTTTCCTCCTTTTGCCTCAAGAATGCAAAAGAGATATCTGTGAGTCAGATATCTCCCTTGTTTTAATAGTCGTTCATGCCTGGAATGATCATTTCCTCCAGCTCATCCTTTTTCTTCTTATGCTTCTTTTTTACATGCTTTTTCGGATCCTGATGGATACGAATCTGATACCACAGCTGGGCTGCGACAAACAGAGAGCTTCCCGCACCACAGGCGATACCGATGAACAGAGCCAGACAGAAGATACGAATCGCACTGCTTCCAAAGAACAGCAGACAGACAACCGGCAGAATCGTTGTCAGCGTAGAGAGAATGGATCTTGTTGCCGTTCTCTGCAGCGCTTCATTTACGATTTCACGATATTCCTCTTTCGACGTTGTCGCAAGCTTGCGTCCCTTCATCTCATCACGGATACGGTCAAAGACAACGATCGAGTTGTTAATGGAATATCCGATCACCGTCAGCAGCACGGCGATGATTTCCGTATTGACCTCCAGACGGAAAATCGCACAGGCCGCAAGCACGAAGAAGACATCATGAATCAGTCCGACAATACCGCTGATCGCATAATCCCACTTAAAGCGGATGGAAATATAAATCAGAACACCGATCCATGCCAGAATGGAAATCAGAATTGCACTGCGCACCAGCTCCTGCCCGATCACCGGGGTTACCACGTTGTCATTGACATCGTGCTGATAGGTTTTTTTCAGTCCTGCCTTCACGGTATCCATCTTTTGTTCATCAATGGCATCCTTCACAAAGACATTTGCCACATTATCCTTTTCCCCGTTGATTTTAATACTGCTTGCATTGATTCCCAGACGCTTCAGCTGATCATTCAGCTTATCCTTGGAAATCGCCGTATCACTTTGTACCGTCAGCTTGGTTCCGCTGGTAAAATCAATACCCCAGTTCAGAATGCCATTGCCCTTCATACCCTGGAATGTCATACATCCCACACCGATGACAAGCACCGTCACAGAAGCGATGATAAAGAATTTTGCATTTTTAACAAAATCGAAATTCTTGAAGAAGCCGAAATAGAAGCGCTCCTGCCCCTTGCTTACATCCGGTACATGAGCCTTCTTCACACCGAACCAGCTCAGCTTGTCATTCAGCCATCCGCTGCCAACCAGAAGAGAAAGCAGGAATTTTGTAACGAAGACAATCAGGATGATGGTGGAAATCGTAGAGACGATCAGCATGGTCGCAAAGCCCTTCACACTTCCTGTACCCATCATATACAGAATCAGCGCACAGATAAAGGTTGTGACCTGCGCATCGAAAATCGTAATAAAGGACTTGGAGCTTCCCTCATAAAAGGCGGTTTTTACACTTCGTCCGGAATACAGCGCGTCCTTGATTCGCTCAAATGTCAGAATATTGGAATCGGCAGCCATACCGACACCAAGCACGAGAGCCGCAATACCCGACAGGGTAAAGACCGCGCCCATGGCATTATAGATGAGGAACACGATAAAGACATAGGTTGCCAGCGTGACTGCGGAAATCAGACCCGGCAGACGATAGTACAGAATCATAAACAGCATGATCAGCGCGATACCGATGCCGCCTGCCAGCATGGTTTCACTGAAGGCGTTGATACCGTAATCGGCAGTCACCGCATTGCTGTATTTCTCACTCATTTTTACAGGCAGCGAACCGGAATTGATCAGATCCTTCAGCTCGGTTGCCTCCTCCTTGGTGAAGCTTCCGCTAATTTGCGCACTGGTGGAATTGATTCCCTCACTCACCGTTGCAGCAGAAATGAATTTTGGATTTTTCTGTTCCTTTTCCTTGGCATAGGAATCGGTATCCGGATCAAAATCCAGCCAGGCAACCATCAGATTGTTGCCGCTTCCCATCTGGGAAACCTTCTGTGTTACTTCATAAAACTTCTTCTGATCAGACAACTTCAGGCTGACGATCGGCTTGCCGTAATTGTCGTACATCACACTGGCTCCGCCTTCCTGCAAAACGGTGGAATCCATCAGCAGGTTGTCATTTACATCGCGGAATGTCAGATTGGCGGTTGAAGAGATGACTCTTCTTGCCTGATCGGCATTTTTCACACCGGCGAGCTGCACACGGATACGATTGTCGCCTTCCACTGTGATTTCCGGTTCATTGACACCCAGAACATCGACACGTTTTTCTACTGATTTTGCGACAGCCGTCATGGAAGGAAGCTTCTTGCCCTCCAGCGGACTCACTTCATACAGGATTTCAAAGCCACCCTGTAAATCCAGCCCCAGCTTCATATTCTTGCGAACGGACGGGGTGCAGGTCACAATCAGTGTCAGTATGGTCAACACGGTTATCACAAAGACCACGAGACGTGATTTCTTCATTGTTTATCTCCTCCAAATAAATCATCAAAGTCGTTGAGGTTCATACGGGAGCCCATAATCACGGCCTGCGTAGACAAATAGGCCACCACATCACTGGCGCTGAGCTGCTGGATATCCTCTACCGCCTCATGGATGCTTCCAGGCTTGCGAAAGCGCCAATGCTCCTTCAACGAGCTTTCTACATGCTGATATGTCAAGGAAGATAACTCTTCTCGTTTCAACTGATTTGTTTTCAAAGCAATAGCAAGTTTTATGTATTTATCTTTGATTTCACTTTGACCACTCATAAGCTCCTCCTTAATATCATAAACATTATTATAGCTTCAATTATGAATGAAAGCAATGTATTTTTTTATCCCGAATCTGCACTTTGTTTCTAAAAATCATTACATCGCCAATTTTTTTCATGATCTGCAAGCTGGATTGGAGTGATTTATTTGAAGAAAACCGTACTGCAGTCTACTATGATTCTGGTGATAGTTTCCGTGATTGCCAAGGCTCTTTCTTTCATCGTGCGCATCATGCTTGCCAGAACCCTGAGCCCCTCGGCCATGAATTACTATACACTGGCAGCACCGACCATGGTCTTTTTCATTACCCTGGCACAGATGGGGATTCCCGGTGCCTTATCCAAGGTGATCGCGCAAAGCGACCATCCGCATCAGCCGCTAAAGGTCAGTGTGATTCTGTCCCTGTTGAATAACGCTGTCATTATTTTGACCTTTCTGCTCGTACTCCCCTTTCTGGCAACCTACATCCTCAAGCAGAAGGAAATTCTGCCCGTCCTGTATGCCATCATACCGCTGATTCCACTGGTATCGCTGTCCGGTATCCTGAAAGGATATCTGTTCGGTCTGCAGCACCACGTGCAGGCAACCTCCTCCCAGCTGTTTGAAGAGGGCAGCCGCATCCTGTTTCTGTTTGTGGTATTCTACCTGCACCCCTTTACCGACGCAATCACCATGGCCCGTATTGCGATGCTGTCTGTCAGTGTTGGTGAGGCCTGCAGCGCTTTGTTTATGCTCATCTCCCTGCGCAGACAAAAAAGAACCCTTTCCAGGATTCCGCGGTTGTTCAGCGATTTGAACCGCCGTCAGTTTGATGAGGTGCTGATGGTATCCATACCGATGACAGGAAGCCGCCTCATTGGCTCCCTTACCTATTTCATGGAGCCGATCGTTATGGTGCTGGGGCTTGGTACGGCAGCATCCGCCGCCATGGTAGGCGCCTATGGACAGCTCAACGGCTATGTATTGCCCATCATTACCATGCCAAGCTTCATCACCGTAACACTGAGTAATTTTCTGCTGCCATCCTTCACCTATTCCTATTCCAGAGGGTACTACGATCATGCACGCCGTCTGTTTTCGATGATCATCGGCTGCTGCTTTCTGGTCGGTCTGGGCTGCAGTGTGATCTGTTACCTGTTTCCGGAACAGCTGCTTTATCTGTTTTACCATAACACCCACGGTGCCCTGCTGCTCAAGCAGCTGGCCATCCCGTTTGCTTTGTATTCCCTGCAGCCTCCCCTGTCCAGCATGCTCCATGCCTTATCCTTAAGCAAGCAGACCGTTGCGGACACCCTGAGCGGCTCTCTGGTACGGATTTTATGTGTTCTGTTTCTGACCAGAACCTGCATGGAGGCCTCCTTGCCCATTGCACTGACAGCCGGGATGCTCATTACAACCACCATGCACGCCGTACGCCTGTTCATCGCCTTTAAAAACAATTAGAAAAAGGTATCCTTGGAATTCATTTCCTTCTTGATGACAAACATCCCGTTATTTTGATAGATACACAAAAACACATCATCCACACTATCCACGCCCTCCTTTTGCAGGGCGTTTTTCAGCCATTCCTCATCCCGTGACAAATCCTGCAGCGCCTTTTTGTTGATTGTCCCATCGCTGATGAGAGGATCGGGGTGCTTCACCTTGCATTTGTTTTTCGGCAGAATGGAGAGCTGTCCGTTATTCTCCAGCACCGCAAAGGCAACCTCATCCGGTGTACACAGATCCTTGCTGCGAATCTGAGACATCAGATCGTCAATGTTGTAGCGCTCCCTTTTCATGATGCTCTGATTGATATGTCCGTTATGAATCAGAATCGCATTCTTACCATCAAAAATATCTCTGGTCTTTTTGCTTTTCAAAAGCACCCAGGATATCACAATCTGTAAAAATGCCAGCGTGAAAATTGGAACAAGTGACTTCAGAATGCTTTCATGCGTATCCGTGATGGAGATTGCCAGCAGCTCACTCATAACAAGGTAAATAACGATATCAAAGACAGAAAGCTCGCCGACTTCCCGCTTCCCCATGATGCGAAGGGCAAAGATTATCACGAAATATACGATAAAGCACTTGACCATCAGATTTATATATTCCTGCATTAAACCATCCTTTCCTGCATAGTTTGTACGTGAATTTCATACAGTAGACTGAGGTGACCACTTATGAAATTCAAACTACAGACCTATGTGCGCTCCGTAGCCGTACTGCTTGCGCTCACATTGTTATTCTCTCTTGTATTTGCTGCTTTATACTATTTTCATGCAGTATCGACTTCGACTTTTCACATTATGAACTGGATTGGCGGCATCATCGCCTATGGCGTCGGCGGAGCATTGCTAGGCATAGGCGTAAATAAAAAAGCGCTGTTTCATGCGCTTCCTGTTGCTGTTGTATTTTTTCTGCTATCCCTGCTGCTGAGCGGCTTCTCTTTGTATGCACTGCTTGAAAACTTCAGCAAGGCACTGGTTTATATCGCAGCTGCCGTCATTGCATTCTCGCGTAAACACAAGGGATAAATCAGTCTGTATGCAGAAACAGCCCCTCCCGCAGATCATAGCCGAGATGGCGATAGGCCTTCTCCGTTACAACACGTCCGCGCGGTGTGCGGTTGATAAAGCCGATCTGCAGAAGATATGGCTCATACACATCCTCCAGCGTCATCGTTTCTTCCCCGATGCTGCTGGCCAGCGCTTCCAGACCAACCGGTCCTCCCTTGAAGCGCTCAATGATTCCCTTCAGATACTTATGGTCGACATTATCTAATCCCAGATGGTCGACCTTTAATTTATCCAGTGCCATTTCGGCAATCTGCTTACTGATGATGCCATCATTCATAACGGTCGCAAAATCACGCACACGGCGAAACAAACGATTCGCGATGCGCGGTGTGCCACGGGAGCGCAGGGCAATCTCCAGCACGGCCTCCTCCTCGATTTCCGTATCCATGACACGGGAGGTTCTGGAAATGATCTGCTGCAGCTCCGCCAGCTCATAAAATTCCAGCTGGGAAACGATACCGAAACGATCACGCAGCGGCGCCGTCAGATCACCCGCACGTGTCGTAGCCCCGACAAGCGTGAAGGGCGGCAGCTCCAGCCGAATACTTCTGGTGGTAGCGCTGTCCTTGCCGACAACGATATCGATACAATAATCCTCCATGGCAGGATACAAAATTTCCTCGACCTGCTTTGGCAGACGATGGATTTCATCAATAAACAAAACATCTCCGGGCTCCAGTGTTGACAGGATAGCTGCCAAATCCCCACCCTTTTCGATTGAGGGGCCGCTCGTCGTCTTTATACTGCCCCCCATTTCATTTGCCAGTATATAGGACAGGGTCGTTTTTCCCAGTCCGGGAGGGCCGTACAGCAAAACATGATCCAGCGCTTCATTTCGCTGCTTTGCGGCTTCAATAAACACCGACAGATTTTCCTTCAGCTGTCGCTGTCCGATATATTCACGCAGACTTTGGGGACGCAGAGATGCTTCCTCATCCATACTCTGCGATTCATTTGATAAAATTCTCTCCATTTACTAGACTCCTTTTCTCTTCGCCAGAATGCCAAGCCCCTTTCGGATATACTGATCACTCGTCATTGCTTCCAGCGTACCCAGCTCCTTTTTGATGCTGTTCAGCTCCGCATTCTTATAGCCCAGCGCCTTCAATGCTTCCAATGCATCTAGCAGCTGTTCATTTTCCTTTACTTCCAGCTCCGTAACCTCTTCCACGAGTTTCCCCTTCAAATCCAGAACAATCTGACTGGCTGTTTTCGCGCCGATGCCCGGCAATCCCTTCAGTGTTTTCACATCATTGCTTTCAATTGCCGCAATCATGTTCTTAGCAGGACAAACGCCCAGCATTCCAAGTGCCGTCTTCGGACCGACACCCTTGACACTGATCAGCTGCAAAAACAGATCATGCTCCTCCATCGTGGTAAACCCGAACAGCGTGATCGCATCCTCGCGTACATGCTGGTAGGTATATAAAATCACTTCGGCATTAAGCCGGACCGCCATCGGATTGGCAACATAGACCCGGTAGCCGATACCATTGTTTTCAATAATCAAGGAATCATTGCTGTAGCTGTGAATAACGCCCTTAATAAATGCTATCATTTTCATCACCGCACTTATTTTATCATGTCTGGACAAATAAAAACAGTGGAAATCCACCGTGTGCTTTGCCTGCATAAAAAATCATCGGAAATAAGGGATGGAAAAGGTGATATTTCACCTTTTAAAACAGTGTAATCATATTCTTTGGGAACTCTGCATGCTCGGCTGTAATAGAGCACTAAACCGCTGATACAGCTACCATCCGGTCTTTCCGTTTTCTATTAGCAAAAAAAGGCAGCAAAGCAGCAATATACAGTCTGCCTTTAAAACGGCTGCAGCTGTATTATGCTCTTATGAAGCTGATAACAACAATCAGAAAACATGCTGCTCAGAGCCTTTTTCTTCCTTATATCTTATCTTTTGTGTTATCCTTTACGTTATCTTTTATGTAACATTTTCTGCTTCGTACTATCTGTTTCCTCTTGCTTTTTGTTATACAATTCCTATAAAATAGAGAATCACTATGTACCGCCTTCATCCGAAAATATCAAAAAATTCAAAGATGGTATCAAAGGGAATCACCCGTTTGCACAGACCGTATAGAAGCGTCAAAATCAGCAGCTCCGCCGGAAGCAGACACAGCAGAAATGCGATTCCTCCATCCTGCATCCATAGCGGCAGCTTATCCAGCATGAAAAAGTATACAGCAAAATATACAACACAGCCCATGCAGATACCGGTAACCACCGTTCTGCGCTTTTTCTCATTTTGCAGCTTTTCCAAAAGGATCTGCTCCAGCCCCATCTTCCCAAGGCAAAGCACACTGATCCCATGCAGTGTCTGCGCTGAGCTTGTTATAAAAAGAATATGCTTGGTCTTATCCGGCGAACGCTTTGCACGGTCCTTTTCCAGAACGCTTTGCAAATCCTGCCCATAAACGGTGCGACAGATATAACCATAGGCAGGAAGCTGCTTCAGTGTTTCCTCCTCCCAAACATTCTCCACAAACAAAATTATCTGACGATACTGCTTTGCCAGTACCTCCATGAAATGCTCCGCCTGCGGATCCTGCAAAGCTGCAGCATCCACATAAACATACAGTTTATTTGAGAAATCCATAGTTTTCCCCTCTTTTCTTATAATTCTTATTTTTCTTATAATCATCTTAGCATAATTTCCTGTATTTTACAACTACAAAAGCGTTTAACGACTCCATGCACACGGATAGCATACAGATAAACGTACAGTCGGATATAAAAAAAGGCAGCCGCCATAGTGTAACCTGTAATTTGCAGCCTCCTTCCCAAAAGTAAAAGGCTGTCCTAGACAGCCTTTTTATCAATCTCAAGAGATACCGGGCAGTGATCACTGCCATAGATATCCGTGTGAATCCTTGCTTCCCGAATAGCGTCCTTCGCATCCTCGGAAACCAGGAAATAGTCAATCCGCCACCCTGCATTCTTTTCCCGTGCTTTGAACCGATAGCTCCACCAGGAATAGATTCCCTCCTGCTTTGGATACAGATATCGAAAGGAATCGACAAAGCCGCTTTCCAGCAAAACACTCATTTTGCCGCGTTCCTCATCCGTGAAGCCTGCATTTCTGCGATTCGTCTTCGGATTCTTTAAATCGATTTCCTTGTGTGCGACATTCAAATCACCGCATACCAGCACACTCTTTGTTTCGTTCAGCTTGTGCAGATAGGCACGAAACGCATCCTCCCATACCATGCGGTAATCCAGACGCAGCAGGCCATCCTTGGAATTCGGTGTATACACGCAGACCAGATAGAAATCCTCGTATTCACAGGTAATGACCCGCCCTTCATGATCATGCTCCTCAATTCCCAAGCCATACGTAACCGACAGCGGCTTCTGCTTGGAAAACACCATCGTTCCGCTATACCCCTTTTTCTCTGCACTGTTCATATACTGATAGTAGCCCGGTGTTTCGATTTCCAGCTGCCCCGGCTGCATTTTTGTTTCCTGAATGCAGAATACATCTGCATCTATTTCCTTAAAGAAATCCATAAAGCCCTTTTGCATACAGGCGCGGATTCCATTTACATTCCATGATACCAGTCTCATAACATCTACCTCCCGAATATAGCTTAATCATACCGTATCCTATAAAAAAAAGCCAGTCAAACAACCAGCGGAAAAAAAGAAAAACCGCCGCATATGCGACAGTTTTCCTTGCCTGAGGTGTTATCTGTCTAATGAAGATTGATCAGTCCCTTTTCCGTGCCCCATGCTCCGGTCTGTACCTGCAGCTGCAGATTTTTATCATCAATCGTCGCCTTGGTTACATCGAATACGATTTTTCCTTTTAAAGAAGCATCCGGATTGATTTCCTTGGCAAAAATGCTTTCATCTCCCAGATACATAATAGCTGTAGAATCTGTATTGTAGGTCTTGTCACCCTTTTTCAGCTTAAAGAAGCTGTCCAGTACACGCAAAGCATCATCTCCGTTGTTTTTCACGGTAATCGAAACAATCAGATAGGTTTCCTGTGCTTTCTGATTCAGATATTCATCACCAATCATATCCGTAGTTTCAATGCCATTTACTGTGTATTCCACATCGCCTACCTTCAGCGTATCCTTGATCCCATAGGTTTTCTCTTTCGGCTCCTTCTTTTTGTCTTCTTTCTTTTTGTTGTCGGTTTTCTCTGTTGCCGGCTCGCCGTTTTTCTTTTCCTCATCTCCTCCGCCTGCTAGTGCTCCAATGACACCGAGCGCAAGAATTACGATAAGTACAATCTGCCATTTTTTTAATTTTTTCATAGGTTCCTCCAGTTTTCTCATCCTGTGTTTTGGAATGATTTTATTATACCTTCTGTTCTTTATGCATTGGTATGCTTTCAGCATACTTTGCTGTAGAGCTGCAGCTTCGGCATGTTATGATAAAATCATTCTGCATCTGCGATATCGTCAGGTAGCGTTCCTCCTGTCTTTTAGCTGTGCTTTTCCGTATGATGGTGAGAAAGATATCCGCCTCGTTATTCCTCCATGCCGTATGTGCACACAATTCCTTCAGCAGGATTCCGATGGAATAGATATCACTTTGTTGATCGGATAAGCCGTAATACTGCTCCGGCGCTGCATAGCCGACACTGCCGGTACGTAGAACATCCTTGCGCGTCGTCATCAGCTTCGCAATCTCAAAATCGATCAGCACCACATGACCCTTGTCAATCAGAATGTTATCCGGCTTGATATCCCGATGAATGATCGGCGGTGTCTGCGCATGCAGATGCCCCACAACCGCAAACAGCTGGAGCATGATACGAATACATTCCTCCACCGACAGCCTCCTTTGACTGAGCTTATATTCCAGTGTACAGCCATTCACAAACTCCTCGATCAGAATTGTCTTTTCATGACTGTAGCTGAAATCGATCACATTGGCAAGATGTTCATACGGATGGCTCTGCAGCAGCTGATACAAGGACAGGTCCAGCTTTGCACGAACAACCTTTTTCACAAAGAACAGGTTTTCAATCATGTGCTGAACAAGCAGAATATCCTTTTCATCACTGTGAAACAGCATGGCAACATCATCATATACTTCTAATCTCATTTGCACGCTTCCCTCTTTATCACGAACAAAATTATATAAAAAAACCGGAAAGCTTTGGTATGCTTACAGCAGACTTTCCAGTATGATTGCCAGAATCACCAGCAGACTTATTATGATAAACGCACAGAGAAGCCACAGAATCGCGCCTTTGAAGAAGCGTATGTATGTACGTCCATGATCCTGAATCCGCAGCAGCTCCCGAACATTCCCCGCATTGACGGTAATTGCCGGGATGATTGCCAGACAGAAACCAAAGGCGATTCTCTGACAGATGAGGGAATACGGGGATGGCGGAGGGGTTACGGTCATCGATGCTCCCAGAATTATACAAAGCACGTAATATGCAAGAAACAGCAGCCGCTTTGCAAAAGGATCCCTTCGTATACCAGGCAGCTGCGTCAGTAAGACAGAAACGGATGCGTGCGGCAGAGACTTCTCCTCGCAATATCCAAGCGCCTTCTGCAGCTCGCCAACGCTTTGATAACGCTTATCCGGATCCAACTGCATACAGGTTTCAATGATATGCTGAAACGGGCTGTGGATATCCTTTGCCGTCACATCCTTTTGTACCATCGTTTTTAAGACAGCACCGATCGCATAGATATCGCTGCGGCAGTCACTTTGATGAAACCCGTATTGCTCCGGTGAAGCATAACCAGCACTCCCCATTACACGGGTATCGCGATTTTTATCCTGCTTGAAAACCCGTGCAATTTCAAAATCAATCAGCCGGATTTCCAGATGCTCCAGCACCATAATATTTCCCGGCTTGATGTCACGATGAATAATCGGCGGCTGCAGACTGTGCAGATGCTCAACCGCAGACAGCAGCTGCCGCATGATATGATGAATAGCCGCATCATCAAGCGTTCGCTCACTCAGCACATATTCCAGTGTCGTTCCATTGATGAATTCCTCCACAAGAATGCACGTTTCCCCTCGGCGTGTCGCTTCATACAGCATGGGAATGCCGGGATGGGGATGCTGCATCAGCTGCCGGTAAATCTGCAGCTCTGCACAGTCCCGCATAATTTTCTTGATGTAAAATTTCTGATCCAGACAGTTTTTTACCAGCAGAACTGTTTTTTCTTCTGTTTGGGACAATGTACATATATCCTCTAATAAATCCAGACGCATAAATTCTCCTTTAGCTTGCAATAATCGTGATTTGATTATATCATAATATCTGGTGATTGTATGCAGAAACAGAAAACGAAGGATTTGGAAGACATCCTGAAGAAGGCCGGCGCGCTGGAGAAAGACCGTATTTTAAAAGAAATCCGTGATGTATCCTTTGTGGATTACATCAATGAAATCCTTCTGGAAAAGAATCTGGAGAAGTCCGATATCATTCGAGATGCCCAGATTCCAAGAACCTATGCCTATCAGATATTTCAGGGCAGCAAGCAGGCAGGTCGGGATAAGATTTTGCAGCTTGCTATAGCTATGAAGCTGAATCTTGAGGAAACCAACCGTCTGTTGACCGTGGCACACCATAACCATCTGTATGCCAAGCAGCAGCGGGATGCGATATTGATTTTCGGCATCAGCAAGCAGTATTCTCTGATGGAAATCAACGAATTGCTGGATGAATTCCATCATGAGCTCCTCGGCGATTTCAGCTAGCTGCTTTCAGCATCTGAAAAAGCATGACACGCCGCTTTTATGTCATGGTGTAACAACTTAGGTAACGATAGAAAAAGACCGACAGGTGAAGGCATTTCATTTAATTGATTTCCTGCTGTCAGGTCTTCTTTTATTTTCGGATTGCTTATCCCCGCTAGTCACACTTGGATTCGTAAAAAAAGTCCCGAAACACTTTATATAAGCCGTTTTCAGGACTTTTTCTATTTGTATCGAATTATCCTAATTTTTCTCTCATCAACCTGTGTTTGATAATATTTCTCATTTTTTCTTCTACAGCCAACGATGCAGCAGGGCTGTTTTTTTTGGCTATCGTATGGACATTTACAAGGAAAAGACGCAGGAGCATCGATTCGTTCGAGCATTCCTGCGCCTGCTATTTTTTTACGCCGTGCTCACTTGTGAGCATACAGCTTTCTGCACACTACCCTGTCCCCGTCGGTGAAACGTATACACGTTACGACGTTACTCCACGAATTCAAACTGAATATCACAGATGGTTACGACATCGCCGTCCTTACATCCGGCATTGCGCAGAGCATCATCAATACCCATTTTTCGCATTTTGCGGGCAAATCGCATGAAGTCCTCTTCATTATCCAGCTTGCTCATCTTAAAGCTGCGCTCCAGCTCTTCCCCACTCAGCTCCCAGTTGCCATTCCCCATGTTGTGTACCTCAAAGGCTGGCTGCTCCGGTTCAAATTTATAAAGCACGCCCTCTGCCTCTTCATCACTGGCATCATCATTATACAAAGGAAACTGCGGTGTTGTTTCCAACAGATCAGCCGCACGATAAAGAACCGCCTCCAGCCCTTCTGCGATAATCGTTGTAGTTTCAAATACCTCAACCTCAGGATAGGCCTCCTTGAAGCGCTTCAGGTTTTCCTGTGCGCCATCCAAATCCATCTTATTCGCAAGCACGATCTGCGGACGCTCCATCAGACGGTATTCATACTGCTTTAACTCATCGTTGATGGTCGTATAGTCCGCAACGGGATCACGTCCATCATTCGCTCCCATATCCACAACGTGGATGATGACACGACAGCGTTCAATGTGACGCAAAAACTGATGTCCAAGACCCTTTCCTTCGCTCGCCCCTTCAATCAGACCGGGCAGATCCGCCATGACAAAGCTTCTGCCATCCGGAACCTGTACCATTCCCAGATTGGGAGCCAGCGTCGTAAAGTGGTATTCCGCAATTTCCGGCTTCGCCTTGGATACAACCGACAGCAATGTGGATTTTCCAACAGATGGAAAGCCAACCAGTCCGACGTCCGCCAGGACCTTCAGCTCAACCATGATATCGCGTTCTTCTCCGGGTGCTCCCAGCTCACTGTACTGAGGTGCCGTGTTTTTACTGGATTTAAAGTGAAAATTGCCACGTCCGCCCTTTCCACCCTTGGCGATGATTTCCTTTTGTCCCTTGCGTGTGAGATCCGCCAGAACTCTTCCGGTTTTCTCATCCTTTACAAGCGTACCCTGCGGTACCTTGATAATGCAGTCCGCACCATCGGCGCCATGCATTTTCTTTGTTTTTCCATTACCTCCCGGCTCTGCAGTCATCTTGCGGTTGTAGCGCAAATCCAGCAGGGTTGTCTTTCCTTCATCAACCATAAAAACGACATCTCCGCCAGCTCCGCCGTCTCCGCCGCTGGGACCACCGTAGGCAACATATTTTTCACGCCGGAAAGCAACGATTCCATCTCCGCCTTTTCCAGCCTTCACATGTACTTTTACACGATCTATAAACATTCAGGCACCTCCTTGTCTCTTTCTGTTATCCTGCTCAAAAATAAAATCCCCATACCGGGGATTTTTTCATTACGCCTGTGGGTAAACGGACACTTTTTTCTTGTCTTTACCTAAACGTTCGTATTTTACAACACCATTCACTTTTGCGAATAACGTGTCATCTCCACCTTTTCCAACGTTTGTTCCCGGGTGAATTTTCGTACCACGCTGGCGGTAAATGATACTTCCTGCATGGCAGAACTGTCCATCAGCCAGTTTTGCGCCAAGACGTTTGGATTCGGAGTCACGGCCGTTCTTTGTAGAACCAACACCCTTTTTGGATGCGAACAGCTGAATATCTAATACAAATTTCATAATCACACCTCCTGATCGTTTATTGTAATATAGTCTGCATAGCTTTCCTGCATGGTCGACAGCTGATAAAACATTCCCTGTAACAGAATATTTGCTGTATCACTTGGCAGGATCGTTTCAATTTTGATGTATGCTTCCTTCAAAACGAAGTCGCATGCTTCAGGCACCATCTCATCTAAAGCATTCATCATTCCTACAGCTATGGAACTCACCCCGGCGCATACCAGATCCTGACCTGCATCTGCATAGCCTGCATGGTCTTTGATTTCCACTATCTGTATGATACCCTGATGCCGCTTTACATGGACTCTTACCATACATTAAGCCTCGATAGATTCGATTGTCAGTTTTGTGTAAGGCTGACGGTGTCCCTGCTTGCGGTGTGAGCTACCTTTTTTAGCCTTGTATTTGTAGACGATGATCTTCTTTGCTTTTCCCTGCTTTTCAACCTTTGCGTTGACCTTAACTCCCTTTACATATGGAGTGCCGACACGAAGAGAACGGTTGCAGTAAGCGACTACCTTGTCAAATACAACAGCTTCGCCTTCCTGAACGTCCAGCTTTTCTACGAAGATTGTGGAACCTTCTTCTACACGGATCTGTTTTCCGCCTGTTTCAATGATTGCGTACATAAATCGCACCTCCTTCTAAAAAATTTAAGACTCGCCATGCAAGGTGATGATTTCCATACTTAAACCCTGTTCTGAGCGGTTGTAAATCCGGGAGGACATACAACATAGTTATGTTACCATAAACAGCTTTTTTACGCAACACTTTTTTCATTTTTTTACATTATGCACAATCAATGGAGACTGCAATCTATTGCAATTCGCAGGTACACAAGCAATGCTGAATCATGATCAGATTATGTTAATATAGGAAGGATCCCCCATGCCGCAGGATGGTTCGTTCATCCGGCACTGCTTTGCTGCATAGACTGGTGAGCAACAGCAAACGCTCATACTTTCCTGCATGCCGCAAGCATCAAGCACGGCAAGCAGATATTGACTCTTTTCTCTCGACTATTAAAGCGCTTCTCATGCTTGCTGATGCTGCACATGCAGTGAAATGCTACTACCACTTTGTGAATGCAGAAATCCAAAATAGCCAATGCGATGTCAGATATACCTGTACTGCCACCATTGTTTCCTGTGTATGGTTTTCAACTGTCCTGTATCACGCAAAGCACAACAGCATATCATACCATTCTGCACCACCGTGAACAGAAGCACTCACCCCCATGTTGCGATAGCCAAACTGCTCATAAAAGGGCACCAGCTGCTTTTTACAGGTCAAGACCATCCCCGTTCTTTGCGCTTCCTGTGCCACTCGTATCAAAGCGTTCATCAGCTCTTTTGCGTACCCCTGATGCTGATGAGCGGGATGCACATCCAGCCCGAATACCGTTTGATAGGCGCCGCAGGGATCATGCAAACTCTCATCCTCATACATCGCATCACAGATCATGTGCTGATTGCTTACACAGCCATTGATCATACCGATGATGACGCCATCCTTTTTCATAACCAGAAAGCTTTCGGGAAAGGTTCTGGCGCGTCTGCGAAGCGCTGCTTCATCCGCCGCCTCTTCCTTTGGAAAGCAGCACGCCTCCAGCTGTGCCAGTGCTGCGATATCCGCTTCCTCTACGGTTTGAATGCTTATCATATTCACACTCCTACTCCTTTATTCCTTTTCTATCCTAGTCAGCTTCTTGACCAGACAGCTGGTTTCCTTATCCACGATTCCCTCCACATACAGATAATTCCCCTTGACCAGATCATCCGCATGCTGGCGATATATATTCGGCATACATACAAGATCAAATTTCCCTGTTTCATCACTGCCGATAACAAACATCATCATATCTCCGTTCTTTGTGCGATACTGACGGCAGCGATCCACCAGACAGACAAATTTCACATAACGGCCCTTATATTTCGGTAGTGAAATCAAAATTGGAAGATCCATTCCCATGCGGCTTCGCACATCTGCAATCGGATGCCGCGATAAATAAAAGCCGATGGCCTCCTTTTCCTTTTCCGAGCGAATCGTTGCATTGTCGCGCATCATCGTCATGGCGGGCTTGGATACCAAATCAAAGTCAAACAGCACCTGATCCACATCCTCGATTTTCACAAGATCCGCATAGCGAAGGGCATCCTCCAGTGATGCCATCAGACTCGCACGCCCAACCTTAAAGCAGTCCAGCGCACCTGCATATATCAGGATTTCAATGGTTTTTTTACCGATTTTATTGCCGTTCATACGTGCGGTAAAATCAAAGAAATCACGGAATTCACCCTTTTTATCTCGTTCCTCGACAATCAGCGATGATACCGCACTGCCAATGCCCTTGATACCGACAAATGGAAAGCGAAGCGCATTATCCTCGATTCCATATTGATTGTGCGAACGATTGACATCCGGCAGCAGAATCTGAATGTTGCGCTTGCGTGCCTCAAATACATATTCACTCGTTTTTGTCTCTGAGCCGATCACACTGTTTAGCAGACTGTTAAAGAAGTACAGGGGAGCATTCGCTTTCAGATATGCCAGCTGATAGGCAATCATACCATAGGCTACGGAATGGGAACGGTTGAAGCCGTAATTGGCAAATTTCATAATCAGGGCATACACCTTCTGCGCCAGTGCCTCATCATAGCCCTTCCGCAGTGCTCCCGATATGAATTCCTCCTGCATTCTGCGCAGCTCCTCCCCTTTTTTCTTACTGATAGCCTTGCGCAGATTATCCGCCTTACCAAGGGTGAAGCCAGCCATCGTCTGTGCCACCTGCATAATCTGTTCCTGATAGATCATAATACCATAGGTATTTTGTAAAATCGGCTGCAGGCTGGGATGGATATAATCAACCTTTTCCGGATGCTCTCTGCGATCCAGGTATTCCGGAATATTTTCCATTGGTCCGGGACGAAACAGTGCAATCGTTGCGACGATATCCTCAAAGCAGTTCGGCTGCATTTTCCGTATCAGATTTTTCATTCCCTCGCTCTCCAGCTGAAAAACCCCCACGGTATCCACAGCACGAATCAGTGCATAGGTTTTGGCATCATCCAGTGGTATCCGCATGATATCCAGCTTTTTATCAGCTGTCGCATTGATATGCTGTACGATTTCATCAATAATCGTAAGGTTTCTCAGTCCCAGAAAATCCATTTTGATCAAGCCGAGCTCCTCCAGATACTCCATCGTAAACTGTGTGGCACAAACGCCCTCATCCACATCGATCAGCGGGCACACCTGCTCGATGGCTTCATCGGAAAATACGATACCTGCCGCATGCAGTGAGGCATGACGCGGGAGTCCCTCCAGCTTTCGGGCAGTCGCATACAAACGGCGCATTGTCTCTCCGCTGTTGATCAGCTCCTTGAAGCGCGCGTCATTTTGATAGGCATAGTCCAGTGTAACCTTGATTACATTTGGAACCAGCTTGCACAGACGGTCAATCTGCCGGGGATTGATTTCCATCGCCTTTCCCACATCCCGCAGCACCTGCTTTGCCGCCAGCGTATTAAAGGTGATGATATGAGACACCCTGTGCTTGCCATACAGCTGCTCCACATAATGAATGACCTCATCCCGGCGGTTATCCGGAAAATCCGTATCGATATCCGGCATGGAAATACGCTCCGGGTTTAGAAAACGTTCAAACAGCAGATGATAGCGGATGGGATCCACATGGGTGATACCAAGGCAGTATGCAACAAGGGAACCGGCAGCACTTCCTCGTCCGGGACCGATATAAATATGCTGCGTCTTCGCAAACCGGATGAAATCCCATACGATTAAAAAGTAATCGGCATACTGCATACGGATAATGACATCCAGCTCGTAGTCCAGACGCTGCTGGTATACGGGTGAAATTGGTTGGTACTGCATACGCTTCTGCAGTCCCTTCTGACAAAGACTGCGCAAGAATTCCTCACTGCTTACGCCGTACTTGTTTTGAAATTTCGGAAGCACAGCCTTAGGCAGCTGCATTTCCACCTGACACAGCGCTGCGATTCGATCACTCATCTGCAACTCCTCATCCTCATACAGCAGCTGCATTTCCTTGGGTGTGCGAAAATATCGGCGCGGGCTGTAATTCAGCATTTTATCATGGAGCGACACTCCCTGATCGATTGCACACAGCGTCTTATAGCTCTCCTCATCCTCTTCCCGTTCAAAATATATGCGGGACAATGCCGTATAGGGAATATCCAGCTCTTTGCACACCTGCTTTAAGACCGGGTTTTTCTTTTCCATCAAGCCGGAATCATTGCGTGCTATGGATACATAAAAATCAGAAAACTGCTTTCGGCACAGCTTCAGCCAGTGGCGCAGAAGATCCAGCTCTTCCTTTACGATAAGGGTCTCCATCTGATTCTGATCACCGTTTGTCAAAACAATGCAGTCCTTTGCATAATAGGCGAGCGTATCCAAATCCGGTATGCGTCTTTCCTCTCCGGTATTCAGCCAGGTGGACAGCTTCAGTAGATTCTGATAGCCGGCATCATTTTTCGCAAGAACGACAAAGCCATACAGCTCCTCCTGCTCCAGCACGTCCACTTCCATCCCGAAAATCGGCTTGATATTTTCCTTTTTACATGCATGGTAAAACGCCATAGCGCCGTGCATGACATGCTTGTCTGTCAATGCGACCGCTGTATAGCCGCAGCGCTTGGCAGCCGCAACGATTTTGGGAATCGTCAGGGTGCTCTGCAGCAGGGTATAGCAGCTTCGCACATGTAAGTGGACACTCATTCTCAACACCTCGTCTCTTTCTTTATTTTATCATATTTTCATGCTTCTTAATACGGGTGTGACCATGGTTTCTGAAGTTTTGAAGAGGATCAGCTAATCGTAGCCGCAAAGCTCTGATTTTGTCCTCAGTTCTTGTGGAGGCTTTCGTTTATAGTAGCCTTTGCTGCGTATGCAAAAAGCAGCATACCCTTGTATACTGCTTAATTCCTATTCGTTTACACGCTCGCTAAGCTCCTGCAGCAGCTCCTGTATTGTTTCCTCATACAGTCCCTTTACACCGCAGGCAAAGCGATGTCCGCCACCCTGATACCGGTTTGCGATATCATTGATCGTGCGGTTTTTTGAACGAAGACTGCCATTGTAAATCCGTCTTCCGTTTTCATCCCGTTCTTTTTCCGTGAACAGCGCCCATGCTTCAAACTCATCCACACCGCCTAGCACGAACACCTTTTCCTTCGCTTCATTAAAGGTTAGCTGGAAACGCTCATAATCCTCACGGTTAACGATGATATAAGCAACATGTCCGTCCAGCAGTTGAACATTGCTGCGAATATAGTTTTCAAAGCGATAGAGCCGATAGGAGGTCGAGAAATGATCCTCATTGGCTTTTTTCACATCCACACCCATTTCCAGCAGATAGGCTGCTGTGCGCAGCGTCCGCGGCTTTATGGTCGCAATGGAAAAGCGAAGAGTATCCGCAATGATGCCGCCGTATAGATATTGTGCACAGACTGGCGACAGCTGCAGCTGCTTCTGTTCAAACATAAAAGCCAGCATTTCACAGGTTGCCCCGAACAAATCCTCGACAACCTCCACATCCGCAAAGCTTTCAACAACGATATGGTGATCGATTTTCAAGGTACGTGCAGCCATGCTCCAGCGCTCATCATCCACACGAGCACCGTTTGCCGTATCCAGGATGATGGCAAGAGAGGCAGCGATGGTTTCATCGCTGACACTATCCATATGCGGAAACAGGGACTGCTTACTGCCGGCATCCTTACCTAGTGCATACACCTGCTTTTGCGGATATGTTTCCTGTATCCACTGCTTTAGTCCAAACTGGGAGCCAAGTGCATCCGCATCGGGAGACACATGGCGATAAATCGTGATGATATCATATTGTTCGACAAGCTCAAATAAAATGTCGGTATTCATAGCTACGCAATCAGGCGGTATGTATCACGAGCGATCATGAGTTCCTCATTTGTCGGAATCAGCCATACCGCTACCTTGCTTTCCGCAGTGGACAGCAGGACTTCCTTGCCTCTTGTCTTTCCATTCAATTCTTCATCCAGCTGGATACCGAATGCCGCAGACAGACGATCACAGATCATCTTACGCATATTAGTATCATTTTCACCGATACCTCCGGTAAAGACAATGGCATCCGCACCACCAAGCTGCGCGTAGTAACCGCCGACAACATTGATGACACGGTTTACATACACCTCTGCTGTCAACAGTGCTGCCGGATTTCCGTCCTTGCAGCCATCCTCGATGTCACGTGCATCGGAGCTGATGCCGCTGACACCAAGCATACCGGACTGCTTGTTCATGATATCATCCATTTCATCCGGAGTTGCACCGGTCTTTTTCATAATATAGGTTACGATTGCAGGATCGATGTCACCGCAGCGGGTTCCCATCATCACGCCCGCAAGCGGTGTGAAGCCCATGGAGGTGTTGATGGATTTACCACCGTCAACCGCTGTAATGCTCGCACCGTTCCCCAAATGGCACGTAATGATTTTGGTGTCCTCCACGTTTTTGTTCATCAGCTCTGCACAGCGCAGAGAAACATACTTGTGGCTTGTTCCGTGGAAGCCATAGCGGCGAATCTTGTATTCGTCATAATATTTCATCGGCAATGCATAGATATAGGATTCCTTCGGCATTGTGGAATGGAATGCCGTATCAAACACAAAGACGTGCTTGCAGTTTGGCAGATTATTTTTGAAAGCATTGTATCCGACAAGACCAGCCGGGTTATGCAGTGGTGCCAAATCGTTTAAGGAAGCAAATTTTTCTACAACGTCTTCCGTTACCGGTACACTTTCCTTGAAAATTTCCCCGCCGTGTACAGCACGGTGTCCGGCACCGGTGATTTCATCCAGACTGTTTACAATCTTATATTCCACCAGCGCTTCCAGCAGCATGCTGACTGCCTTTGTATGATCCGGGATCGGCAGCACCTTTTTGATTTTCTCCCCGTTCACCTTAATGGTAAAGATGGCATCCTCAAATCCGATTTTCTCAACGATTCCGCTTGTCAGAACCTCCTCGCTCGGCATTTCAAATAACTGAAACTTTAATGATGAACTCCCTGCGTTCACTGAAATAATTTTTGACATGTTATCCTCCTAAAGTCATTCTAAATTTTCTAGCTGTTCTACCAGTTTTCGTATCGCATCGTTTCCGACTGTTTTCATTTTATCATAAATCCTGCTTCTTGTTTCATAATTTTGCACAAGATGCAGCTTTTTTTCGTATTCCGTAAGAATATGCGTGCTGCGTTTGATATGATCATTGACTGCCGCACGACTGATTCCAAGATTCTCCGCAATTTCGGAGAACGATAAGTCTTCCTTGTAATACAGACTGAGGATTTCCTGCTGCTTCTCTGTCAACAGCCCCTCATAGGCATCCAGAAGCGCATTCATCCGCTCCATCTGATCAATCATGCTGCAGGATATCCTCACACAGACCATACAGGTAGGAATCAATGTCAAATGGACGCAAATCGTCCTCTTTCTCACCGAGTCCGATATACTTCACCGGAAGTCCCAGCAGATCGCGTATCGCAATCACGATGCCGCCCTTTGCCGTACCATCCATCTTTGTCAGAATAATACCGGTCACATTGGTCGTTTCCAGAAAAATCTGTGCCTGTGAAATACCGTTTTGTCCGGTTGTGGCATCCAGCACCAGCCACACCTCATGCGGTGCTCCCGGGATTTCCCGTTCGATCACCCTGCGCATCTTGCTCAGCTCCTGCATCAGATTTGCTTTGTTCTGCAAACGTCCTGCGGTATCTCCAATCAGATAATCCATGCCATGCTCCTTCGCATAGCGGCAGGCATCCACCAGTGCTGCACTGGGGTCGCCGCCCTCTCTTCCCTTGATGCAGGGAACACCCAGACGGTCTGCCCATTTTGCGAGCTGATCAATGGCACCGGCACGGAAGGTATCCGCTGCCGCAAGTACGACGCTGCTGCCCTCAGACTGAAACAGCTTTGTCAGCTTTGCCGTAGTCGTCGTTTTTCCGCTGCCGTTGACGCCAACCATTAAAATCACAGTCGGACCGTCCTCGTTTTTATGAAAATCCACATCCTCGTAGCCGGTATACAGCTCATGCATGACCTCAATCAGACATTCGCTGATTTCATCAAAGCTCTTCAGCTTCTGATCCATCGCACGACTTTCAACCTCATCAACGATTTTCTGTGCTGTCCGAATACCAATATCCGCCTCCAGCAGCACCACCATCAAATCCTCCAGAAATTCTTCATTGACACCGGTAAAGCCAAGCGCCAGTCTGCGTATGCGCTCTGAAAAAGACTTCTTTGATTTATCCAGACCACTCAGATAGCGATCCCCATCCTTTTTGGAGGAAAACGTCTGCTTCAATTTTGAAAATATACCCATTATGCCTTCACCTCTTCCTTATCGATCATGTTGATTGCATCCTGCAGCTTCACCTTCAGCAGCTGGGAAACACCGTTTTGCTGCATGGTTACCCCATACAGGGCATCACACTGTGCCATGGTTCCCGGGCGGTGTGTCACCACGATAAACTGACTCTCTCCGCGAAACTGTGCAATGTATTTCGCAAAGCGCTCCACATTCGCCTGATCCAGTGCTGCCTCGACCTCATCGAAAATACAAAGCGGCATCGTTCGTGCCTTCAAAATGGAAAACAGAACACAGATAGCGATCAGACTCTTTTCTCCACCGCTGAACAGGCGGATATTCTGTACGGTTTTCCCCGGTGGCTGCACATCAATATCAATACCGGTATTCAGCACATCATCCGGATCCACCATAAACAAGCGGGCCTTCCCGCCTCCAAACAGCGCGCGGAATACATCGTTGAGCTGTGCATTGATCTTGTCAAACATCTCCTGAAACTGCTTGACCATGATGTCATCCATTTCATCGATGGCCTCTAAAATTTTATCCTTTGCGGCAATCAGGTCATCCCGCTGCTTGCTTAAAAATGTAAAGCGCTCACTGACCTCCTTGTATTCCTGCGGTGCATCCAGGTTCACATTTCCAAGAGCGGAAATCTCCTGGCGAAGAACAACAACCTGCTTGCGGGCCTCTACGATATCAATCTCCGCCTTCTGGCTCTGCGCATATTCAAAGGTCATCTCATAGGTGGAGCTTAAGCGCTCCAGTGTCGTCTCCAGCTTAGTTTCCGCCTTTGCCTGCGCAACCTCCACCTCACGCTGCTCATTCTGCAAAATATTGAGGTCTCTTCGCAGCTGACGAATCTGCGCATCCTTGCGCTCCACTTCACTTCCGGCCTTCATACGGCGCTCCCGCTTGCTTTTCATCGAAGAGCTGACCTCATCAATGCGGGAATGCACATTGCTCAGCTTAACGACGATATCATCCTCCAGCAGCTCGGCTTTATCCAAATCCTCATCCGGTGCAATCTGCTCGTAATCACTTTTCAGACGATCATATTTTGCCCATTTGGCTTTTACGATCGGATCCAGCTGTGCACTGGAAATCTGCATCTGCACCAGATTGGAGCTGTTCTGTTCCTTTTTGGCCTGCAGCGCATAGAGCTGATTTTTCAATCCCTCCACCTTCATCTGCTGGCCCTCCAGACTCTGCAGCACCTGATTCAATTCCTTCTGTATCGTCAGCGGTGTGGAATTGTTTCTTCCCTTACCGCCGGTCATACTTCCTCCGCGGTTGACAATATCGCCTTCCAGCGTAACAATCTTATATTGAAAGCGCAGCAGCTTGGCAATCGCATTCGCATTGATCAGATTATCCGTAATGACAACATTGCCGAACAAGGAATCCCGCAGCGTATCAAACTGCGTATCATTTTCAACAAATTCGCTCGCCACGCCGAGAAAGCCGACGCTGTTCTCCGCAAGCATGCGATGCTCCTTCTGCATATAACGCGGCTTCATAACCGTCAGCGGCAGAAAGGTTGCACGTCCGGACTGATTCTTTTTCAAAAAGGTGATGGCATGGCGTGCTGCTGCCTCATCCTCGGTTACGATATGATACATGGCGCCGCCAAGCGCATTGGAAATTGCCGTTTCATAGTTCATCATCGGTTTAAACAGCTGCGAAACAACGCCCAAAATACCATTCAGTCCGGCATCCAGCACGGATTTTACAGCCTGTTGATGATTAAACGGTTGCTTTGCCAGATTCTCCAATACCGCCTTGCGATTTTCCAGACGGTTCAGAATCGAGGATGCCTGTGCATTTTCCTGTGTACAATAGGACAAATCATGCTCCAGCTTGGCAGCTGCTTCTTTTTGTAAAGCGATATCCGTTTCCAGATTTTTCAAACGTTTTGATCGGTCTTCATATTCATAATGCGCCTCTTCCATCATCGCCTTCAGCTCCTTGGCTTTTTCGGCATTGCTGGCATATTCCAACGCATATTTTCGTTTTTCATCCATTTCGATTTTGCGGGTTTCCAGCATTCTGGATTCCTCGCTCAGCTTGGCATACTGCTCCTGCAGCTTATTAACCTCACGATCCAGCTGATACATCTCATTGCGCAGCTCACTGTTCTTTACATCCTCCACCTGAATGGTAGTTTCATGCATCGCCTTCTGCGCATCCAAATCAAATGCCTTTTTCTTCAGCATGTCGATCTGCTCGCTCAGCTTTTCGATTTCATCCACCAGCACGCTGACCTCAATAACCTCCAGCTGCTTTTTCTTTTCCAGATAGACCTCCGCCTTTTTCGCCTGACGCTTGAGCGGATTAACCTGCCGCTCCAGCTCCATGATGATATCCTCCAGACGGCTCAGATTATCCTGTGTCCGGTTCAGCTTGGACAGTGATTCATTCTTACGCTTCTTATATTTTGCAACACCTGCCGCCTCTTCAAACAACGCACGGCGATCCTCCGGCTTCGCATCGGCAAATGCGGAGATGTTTCCCTGCGATATGATGGAAAGAGAATCTCTGCCCAGACCGGTATCCATTACCAGATTGACGATATCCTTTAAACGGCAGGGAGCCTTGTTGATGAAATACTCCCCTTCCCCACTCGTCCTATGCAGACGGCGGGTAACCTCCACCTCTTCAAATTCGACATTCATGATATGGCGGGAATTATCAAACACCAGCGTAACCTCCGCCATATTGACTGCCTTGCGTGCTGTAGAGCCGCTGAAAATGACATCGCTCATATTATTTCCACGCAATGACTTCACACTCTGTTCACCAAGCACCCAGCGGATCGCGTCATTGATATTGCTTTTCCCGCATCCATTTGGACCGACGATTCCGATCACATCCGAATCAAAGGTGATGATGGATTTATCCGCAAAGGACTTGAAGCCCTGCAGTTCAATACGTTTTAAAAACATAGATGCCTCCATTCATTTGCTGTAAGCAACAGCAAATACCAATGGTTATTATAGCATAAGTTTGGAGGCTTCGCATCAAAACTTGTGAAGAATTCAGTCTTTTTTAACTTTTGTTTATACCGTATTCATGTTTTACATCATGATGTTGATATATTGTAACGGAGTATTAAATACTATATAATTGGGTTATCATCACAAAATAAAGCTTATTCGGTAAAAAGCATTGCATTCCGTTTGGGATTGTATTATACTGACCACAGGCATAAGATTTACGGAGGTGATACTCATGGAGGAAAAATCCATGCGGGATATGTTCCGACTGGGCTTTGGAGAAGAGGTCGCCAACTGTGTGACTCACGGAATCATGGCGATTCTGTGTATATGCTCTCTTCCGGCAGCAGCCGTATATTCCTATAACAAATCAGGAAGCGAACTGGCGGCAGGTGTGTCGGTGTTCATTCTATGTCTGTTTCTGATGTTTCTGGTATCCACATTGTATCATTGCATGCCATTTGGTACCACACATAAATACGTTTTCCGCAAGCTGGATCATATCTGTATCTATTTTGCGATTGCAGGAAGCTATACGCCGATTGCACTCACCTTGATCGGTGGATGGCAGGGCTATCTGATTCTGGCGATTGAATGGAGTGCAGTGCTTGGCGGTGTACTGTTAAAGGCCATAAGCTCAAAAAGCTACCCCAAGCTTTCTATGACCATCTATATGATCATGGGCTGGACGGCAATCTTCTTTCTGCCGACGCTGCTGTCCAAGGCGAGTCCGTTATTTCTTGGATTGATTGTCGGCGGTGGTGTTATGTATACGATCGGTGCCTTCTTTTATGGAAAGCCACAGAAAAAATACTTTCATTCCATTTGGCATGTCTGTATCAATCTGGCAAGCATTCTGCATTTTATCGCTATCGTATTCGTCATGTGATGAAAAATGCATACAGGTCTTACGTCGCAAAAGGGCCCTCCCCTTACCACAGTCAATAAAGCAGAAAAGATGCTGCGGCATTCCCTTCGTGAATGTGTTGGCATCTTTTTTTTTCATATATGAGAACTACGGTAAGCAGGCAGGCCATATCGATGCATACCACGATGATTTCATGCATGTAACAGCGGAAGCACAAGACCGTAATTATCCAAGAAAAACACTTTTATGAGAACGGATTTACATGCATTGTGATTGAATGCAGCAATCCATCCAGTCACAAACAGAAAAAACGCAGCAAGGAATGCAATCAAACATCCGTACTGCGATATTTCAAATTTAATTTTTCCGGTCTGCTGAGCTGCTTGATCTGATATTCTCTACGCATAGCTGCACGCTTATCAGCATGGCTCTCATAGTAGTAAAGCTCAAGGGGGCGATGGGCACGGGTATAGCGTCCGCCCTTCCCAATCGCATGCTGATGGAAGCGCTGGCGAAGATCCGTCGTCCATCCGGTATAGAGAGAATCATCCTGACAGCGCAGAATGTATACATAGAAGCCCTTTGCGTATGGTATTTCAGCCAATGGTTTGCGCAAAGGCTCTGGCATTGGCAAGATCCTGTTCGTCCGGATGAGATTTCCCGTTTTCATAATTGGCAAGCTGCTGCTTCCTATGCTCATCCTCTGGATGCTCGGCAAGCATGCTTCGATAGCGCGCAATCACTGCTTCACCAACAGCTCCCTGACACAGGAAATGCCCCAGTATATGATTGTTTGCGGCATGTGCCTCCACCCGTTTCTTCACCATATCATAATAATCCGTTTGCTCCGCAGCCCCCAGCGTTCCAAACAAAACAATTTGCTGCTCCTTCAGCAGATCAAGCACACGTAAAGCGGCAGCATCACAATCCCCTTTATCTACCCAGTATCCGATGTAAAACAGATCAAAATGAGCAAGCATGGATGGCTGAAATTCCTTAACGGAAATCAGCTCACTGTCCTCAGCAACCTCCGCAATCGCTTCTGCAATTTTCTTTGTATTCCCGCTGAGCGAGGAATATACAATCAGACCCTTCATAACGCATATCCTTCTTTCTTATTTCAACGGCACAACCCTTGCCAGTCCACCCAAAGAGGTTTCCCTGAGCTCAATCGGTATTTTCCTGCCGGTATAGTTCATGGTGTTGACCACCATGTCAAAGCTGACCTTATGCTCTCTTAAATCGCTGATGCCCTCTGCTAATACTGCGGCATCCATGGCCCGCAGCACCCCGACGGCATTTCGTTCGATACAGGGAATCATCACATAACCGCCTACCGGATCACAGGTAAGACCCAGATGGTGTTCGATTCCGATTTCCGCTGCGTACTCGATCTGGCGCATCGTCTGTCCGCGAAGATAGGCGACCATAGCGGCACCCATCGCAACCGCCGCACCGATTTCCGCCTGACAGCCGCCCTGAGCCCCGGATATGGTAGCGTTTTCCTTAATCAGATTTCCAAACAGTCCGGCCACCTTTAAGCCATTGCGAAGCTGCTCTCGGGATACGCCCAGTATGCGGTGATAATAGCATACCAGCGCCGGCAGAATACCGCTGCTTCCCAGCGTTGGAGCTGTGACCGTCGTACTTCCGGAAGCATTTTCCTCACTTGCACTATAGGCATAGGCACACAGCAGCAGCTTTTCCTGCTCGGCGGCACTTTTCGCCGCATCCGCTTTCTGCTTTAACTCCTTTGCAATACGCTTCAGCTTCAGATCACCCGGCAGCACACCTTCTCTGGCAAGACCGCCATCCACCGTCGCCATCATCTGCTGCAGGATGGTATCCATGTAATCATCCAGCGGATCGAAGTGATTCACATACTCCCACAGCGTCATGGAATGCGCTTCACAATAGGCTTCGATATCCTTCATCAGGTGATGCGGATAGACATCTGCACCTTCCTTGCTCGCTTCCCCTTCAATCTGGATGGCACCTCCTCCTACCGAGTAAACCGTCCATTCTCCAAGCAGACAGTCTGCTTCGTCAAAGGCTGATAGCTGCATCGTATTGGGATGCTTCAGCTCCTTGCGGTTCTTAAAAAATACCACACATTCCTTCGGCTTCATCGTTTCTATGATGATGTAATCTGTCAAATGTCCTTTTCCGGTCAGCGCCAGTGATCCGAACAGCTCCACCTCAAAATGATGTGCGTTGGGATAACGCTCCTTAAACAAACTGGCAGCACGCTGCGGCCCCAGTGTATGTGATGAGGACGGTCCCGGACCGATCCTGTATAATTCCTTTAGTGATTTCATTGTCGTACTCCTTGTATTCCCAGCAAAAACATTTCAAAGCCCAGCTTTTTATCCAACCGGCCGGCCTTTAGATTCTGATCCAGTGTTGCCAGCTGTTCCAGTATGTGCATCAGATAGCCGATGCCCAGCCGCTGTACGGTCTTCATTGCCAGCTGTACACGATAGGGATGTGCCTTCAGCTCATCCTTGATGGCATCCTTCCCTTTTCCATGCAGCGTCAGTGCCTTTACCTCATATAAAAAACGAAACTGAGAGGCCAGCAGGGCAATCAGATAAATGGCATCCTTGTTCAACACACACAGATCCTGCCACATATGGAAGGATTTTTGAAGGTCGCGGTCCACAACTGCATTGACCAGCTGAAAGACATCCTCCTCCAAGGGCCGTGTAACCAGCTTTTCCACCACATCGCGGCTGATCACCCCACCATACAGCTCCAGCTTTTCCATTTCGGTCTGTATGGTACGAATATCCAGCGGCAAACGATGCAGCAGCGCCTGCATGGCAGAGGGCTCTATCTGAAGGGAGCGCTTTTTCACCTGCTCCTGCACATAGCTGTGCTTCCCCTGCTCGTCCAGCTTACGGTATTGCAGCACCTTGCAGGTCTTCTGTATTTTTTTTACGATTTTCTTTCTGGCATCCAGCTTTTCAAAATCCCCGATCAGCACCAATACCGTAGAATCCATCGGCTTATCCAGATAGCGTTCCAGCGCTGCAGTATCCACTGCATGCTCATTCGCCGCGCTTAGAAAATTCGCATGATAGACAAGAATGATTTTGCAGTCTGAGAAAAACGGTATGGTCATCGCATCCTCCAGAATCACATCCATATCCGTCGTATCCGCATCGTAAACGATTTTATTCAGATCATTGGCATCCGGAACATGATTTCTGACGATCCTTGTCAGTGATTCCTGCAGCAGATATTGTTCTTCTCCATATAGCACATAATTCATTCTCATCACCTAGAGAATATTATAAACGAAACGCGCATAGATTACCACGACTTTTCTTCATATCTTCCTGTATATTTTATACAGAAGCAGCATTCCTCCACCTTATGTAAGTTTTTTCCTATCCTGCTGAAATTATCACCTTTGAAAAACGTGCAGAATCCCGGCTGTTCGCTCGGCGCTCACATAATAACTGAAATAGCGGCTGAAGCGAATGGATACAGCTCCATCCTGTGCACTTACCAGCGTATGGATGTCCTCCTGCTTCAGACGCTGCATGACAGCGGTGCTGGGATGATGATAGCGGTTGTTTCTTCCTGCAGATATCAGTGCCAGTTGAGGCTGCAGTTCGTGCAGAAAGGATAGCGAGCTGGAGGTATCACTGCCATGATGAGCGACCTTCAGCACATCGACGGCAAGCTTATAGCGTTGTAAAAGGGCCTCCTCCGCTTCAACACTGGCATCTCCCATAAACAGCACCTTCAACTGATCCGTCTGCATATAGGTGATAATGCTGTTATCGTTGGTATCCTTTCCCTCATAGTCTCTAAGTAAAAATGTCAGCGGCAGTCCTTCGATTGGTTCTGCCTTTTTTTTACGATCGATAATGCGCGTTACCTCCAGCTCCTTAAGCAGCTCGTCCCTGCCACCGCTGTGATCGAAGTCATCATGCGTGAGTATCAGAGCATCCAGCCTCTGATAGCCCTTCGCCTTAACAATCGGGACTACCACCTCCCTGGGAATGTTGCGATAGCGGCTTCCCATGATATCAATCATGAAAGCTCCCTGATGAAACGGCAGGGTTATCAGCGTGCAGTCTCCCTGTCCCACATCGATCATCAGCACCTCCCCAAAGGGATCAAGCCATGAGGAAAAGGGGGCATACAGAAACAGCAGGAACAGCACAGCCAGCGGCTTTTTCTGTGTATAGCTGATATAGCACACAACACCTTTGCCCCATAAAAAGAGCCAGAATAGCTGTGGGGTATAGTATAGGGTCATTCCGCATTGCTGAAGCGCATCCAGCGTATCGGCAAGCTGTATTATTCGTGCAAATAGCGGACCAAAGGAGCATGGCAGGCTTAGCAGACATACGGCATACACCAGGGCATAGGCATAGCGAAAAACGGGAAACAGCAGCAGCTGCAAAGGATTGCAGGATTGAAAAAAGAGAAACTGCATAGGAACGAGTAGCAGCAAGCCGGTAAGACGCCTGCTTCGTTTTCTGACATTGAAAAGCGAGAGCATGCGAAAGCCCAGCGGCAGAAGAAACGCCAGCTCCCATGCCATATACGGGAACAGCAGCAAAACGGCTGCCATGCTGATTCCCAACCGATCCTGTGGATTCCAGCTGCGGCAGCATAGATTCACCAGGCGAAACAGCAGCAAGCGAATCAGTGAGGAAGAGAATATCGTGACATGTCCACACAGACCCAAAAGCAGCAGTGTGACGACGGAAGCATTGGTTTGTGAACAGACCATAAGCAAAAGCTTTTGCAGAAAAGCCGCAAGTGTTGCGACATGAAGACCACTGGAGGTCAGGAAATAGGAAACATCTTCCTCATGAATGCCATAGAGCATCATATTGAGCCAACTACGCTGTTGCTTGTCCCCGATTTCCTGCACATGCGCATACAGATTATGACGCACACCGCTTCCCTCCTGCAGGAGTTGATAGGATTTCGCCTGTATCTGATAGCGAATGCCACGCTTCTTCAGCCAGTCGGGAAAATAAAAGCGATGAAAATTATGCAGAGCTGTAACCGGTGTATACGCTCCCTTGACCTGTATGATATCATTGAAATTTGCTTGCTTCAGCCCATAGACCAACACATCCTGTCCCTGTGTATGAGCGATTACATAGCCCGCCTTGATTTCCCTTATCTGCAATACCGTATCCACCGGTGTTTCTGGCTCACGCAGAAGCAGTGTCATTCGCACCTGCAGCAGAAGCAGAAGCAAAACAAACAGGGGATGTATGTTGTAATGTCTGTGATAATACCACAGCAGTCCCAGCATCAGCAGAAGAGAGAACCAGAAGGAAATCCAGTGTGCCCACAGCAGAAGCAGACAGCACCATCCACACAGCAGCCAGCTGCGCTTCATAATGTAATCTGCCCCTTGATTTTTGCGAACAGCTTCTCCTTGATCCCCTTCACCTTCATGATATCCTCCAGTGCTTGAAAGGGCTGCTGTGTGCGATAGGCAACGATGCGCTGTGCCATTGCGGGACCGATACCGGTAAGTGTCTGCAGCTCCTTTTCCGTGGCACTGTTAATGGAAATCTTCTTTTGCTCGGACTGCTTCCCAATGACCAGTACACTATGGTCACTCAAATCCTGTGACTGGTTGATTGCGGAGATATCCGCCCCTTTCTTCAATCCGCCTGCTTTTTTCAGAATCTCTGCAGTATCCGCATGAATATCTACTGTATACACACCGGGCCGCTCTACCTCCCCCTTTACCTCGATCTGCTTCGTCCTGCGTTCTAGACTTGCCAAATCCACCAGCTCATAACGGCCGTAAAACAGCAGAAGCAGACAAACGATACTCAGTATTTTTTTCATATAGACAAACACCTCCATTTATCTATACGAAATTCAATACGAAAATTCCTAAAAAAAGAACAGAATATTTTTCTGTTCTCTTTCTCTATTTCAAATCGATGACTTTTACCTGGTAAGGCTCTTCCGCAGTTTCAATCTCAACGATATCACCAATTTTGTGATCCATCAGTGATGTTGCCAGCGGTGTGATATTGGAAAGCTTTCCATTCAGCGGGTCTGCCTCAATGGAACCAACGATATTGTAGGTTTCCTCTTCATTGGTGGACATATCCAGAATGGTAACCGTAGAACCCAGTGATACGGTTTTCTTGGTTGTTGCCTTCTTATCCTCGGAAATGATTTCTGCATTCGCAATCATAGCCTCCAGATCACGAATTCTTGCTTCTACACGCGCCTGACGGTCACGGGCAGCATCATAATCGGCGTTCTCGCTAAGGTCACCCTGTGCGCGGGCTTCCTGCAGCTCACGAATGACTTCATCACGTACGACATGAATCAGATTATCCTGCTCCTTGAGCAGCTCGTCCAAGCCTTCCTTGGTTACTAAAAATTTCTCATCAGCCATGGTTTCAACTCCTATTCGTCCGCTATTATATCACGTTTTCTGAAATAATACTACTGATTTTCGTAATCAGCAGATCAATGGCAACCACGTTGTGGCCACCCTCGGGGATGATGACATCCGCGTAGCGCTTACTCGGTTCGATAAACAGATTGTGCATATCACGGACAGTGGAGGTATACTGCTCCACCACCGATTCCAGCGTTCTTCCCCGCTCGTTCACATCCCGCAGCAATCTGCGGATAAAGCGGATATCCGCATCAGTATCCACAAAAATCTTAATATCGCACAGATTGCGCAGCTCTTCATTCTCCAGAACAAACAGCCCCTCGATGACAACGACATCACTCGGTTCGATTTCCTCGATTATCTCGCTTCTGGTGTGATGCACAAAATCATAGGTCGGCTTGCAGATGGGCTGACGCTTCAGCAGCCGTTGCAGCTGTGCCACCAGCAGCTCATTATCAAAGGCGAAGGGATGGTCATAATTCGTCTTGACACGTTCCTCCATCGTCTTATCGCTTTGATCCTTGTAATAATCATCCTGACGGATAATCACAACAGAATTGGTATCCTCGTAATGCTCCTTCAGCTGTGCAGAAATAGAGGTCTTCCCAGAGGCGCTCCCCCCTGCAATGCCGATCAGTATTGTTTTCTTCATGACCTTCACCTACTTACGCAGATTATACTTATCAATATTCGCTTCCTGCTCTTCCAGCGTCTTGGCATAATATACCTTGCCATCACCATAGATATCCGCTACAAAATACAGGTAATCATTTGCTTTCGGATGGAGCACTGCCTGAATCGCTGTCGCTCCCGGATTCAGAATCGGTCCGATAGGCAGCCCGGGATTCTTATAGGTATTGTATGGAGATGCAATGTGTGTATTGACCTCGCAGTCCTCACCGGATGTCATATCATCATACAGAGCGTAGCAAACCGTAACGCTGCTGTCCAGAGACATTCCCAGCTTCAGGCGGTTCTGGAAGACACCGGCAATCATTTCCATATCTTCCTTTGTGCTCGCCTCGTATTGTACGATCGATGCAAACGTGATAACCTCCTGCATGCTCATTCTGCTTTTTTTGATATCCGCCTCATATGGAGCAATCGCCCTCTGAAACTGATTCAGGAAGGTTTCCGTAATCTCTTTGGCTGTCGCATCCTTATGAAAGCTGTAGGTTTCCGGATACAGATAACCCTCAAGCTTCACCTTGTACTGCGCGTTCAGAATATCCTTGCTTAAAAATGAATATTTTTTAAGCAGGGTGTTCAGATAGGCATCATCGTTCCACAGTGTAAGCAGCTCCTTGGCCTTGACACCTGTCTGCTTTTCAATCAGAGCAGCCACATCCTTTGCCCACATGCCTTCCTTAAAGGTGATTTTGATATCATCCGCATTTGCCTGCTTGCTGTCATTCAGCGTTTCCAGAATTTTGGGTGTATCCCACCCTGCATCCAGCTTGAAATTACCGGCCTTGATATCACTCAGCCCATGGAATTTCATATAGAGCTTGGCAGCCGTTTTATTGCGAATCAGCTCCTGCTTTTGCAGCTTGTCCAAAACTGCCTCGCTTGTTTCTCCCGGCTGGACACTGAAGGCTGTCACGGCTTCACGTGATGCCACCGCCTTAAGACCGGTTTTATAATATACAAATACCGAAAGCACCGCCGCAAGTACAATGCATACACTGATAAGGGCAATCAGCACCTTCTTATTCTTCAACTGCGTCTTCATCTTCCTGGAAGGCTCCTATCACTTCTTCAATCATCTGCCATTCCGCATCACTTTCTACCGGAATAAGATTTCCTTCATCATCGTAGGCGGAAGCAAACACCTCCCCCTCCTCTTCCTCAGGATCCATGAATACCACGTATTTCTTTCCATGGTTATCATCCTCAAAGGTGAACAGGATTTCCATTCGCTTTTCGTTTCCGTTTTCATCTGTCACATACAGACTGCTTGAATCTAACATCGTTTTTTCCTCCTATAAAGGGGCTCTTGCAAGCCCCTAGTTTTTACTATCAAGATAGCTCTGCAGAATTTGTACTGCCGCCATCTGATCAATGATTTTTTTACGTTTCTTGCGCGATACATCCGCAGAGATCAGAATCTTCTCTGCCGCTACCGTTGTCAGACGCTCATCCCATAGTACAACCGAAAGGCCAAGTGTTTCCAGCTTTTCCTTGAACATGAGGGAAATCTCTCCCCGTATGCCCACATCCCCGTTCATATGCTTTGGCAGACCCAAAACGGCGGTTTTTACCTGAAACTCCTTTATGTATGCTTGTACCTGCTCAAATGCGGCATCATAATCATCACTCTCAAAGCGGATCGTTTCCACCGGACGTGCGATCATGCCCAAAGCATCGCTCACACTGACACCCAATGTCTTACTGCCAAGATCCAGACCCAGTATCCGCATTACTTATCTTCTTCCAGGTAAGCTCTTACCAGCTCTTCTATGATCTCATAGCGTTCTACACTCTGAATGATCGTACGTGCATTGTTGTGAGATGAAATATATGCCGGATCATTGCTAATCAGATAGCCTGCCAGCTGATTCACCGAATTGTACCCTCTCTCGTCCAATGCCTCTTTGACTAAGCGTAATACATGCTTGATATTGTCTCTTTTTAAATCATCCGATTTAAAAGACATGGTTTCCGTGATATCTCTCATAGTATTACCTCCTTTTGTTTTCTTCCTTTATTTTATCCTACTTTATACAAAATTGAAAGCCTTATGACAGCATATTTTTGATTAAATGCAGTGCTTCCTCCACCTTGGAAGCATCTTTACCGCCGGACTGTGCCATATCCGGGCGTCCGCCGCCCTTCCCATCACAGACAAGAGCCGCCTCACGCACAAGATCACCGCACTTGATACCGCCTTTTACAGCCACCTCGTCTGCACCGGCAACAAAGGTTACCTTATCCGCATGAACGGATGCCAGGAAGATGACGCAGTTTTCCTTCTGGGAACGGATGTTGGAAACGATATCCTTCATCGCTTTTGCATCCGCACCATCCACGCGTTCAATCAGCACCTGACGATTGTTCAGCTCCTGCATATGATTGACAAGATCGTTCGCCTTCAAGGCAAACATGGATGCCTGCAGCGCCGCAAGCTCCTTCTTGAGCTGGGCGTTTTCCTCCAATACCTGAACAACCTTTTCTTCCACCTTGGAAATTCCCTTCAGCTTCAAATCGGACGCTACCGCATGCAGCGTGTCATCCTCCTTTGCAAATTCCGCATAGGCATCATACCCTGTTTTCGCCGTGATCCGGCGAATACCGGAACCGATGCTTTCTTCACTGATGATCTTGCAGACACCGATTTCCTGTGTATTATTCACATGACAGCCGCCGCAGAATTCCTTGGAAACCTCTCCCATGCTGACAACGCGGACAACATCTCCGTATTTTTCATCAAACAGCGCTGTCGCTCCGCTTTTCTTTGCTTCCTCAATCGGCATTTCCACCTTGCTAACAGCATAGTGAGCACTGATGTAACGATTCACCAGCTGCTCGATTTCCTTCAGCTGTTCCTCATTCACCTTTTCAAAATGCGTAAAATCAAAGCGCAGATATTCCTCACTGACAAAGCTTCCGGCCTGTTGGATATGAGAGCCCACGACCTGCTTCAATGCACTCTGCAAAAGATGGGTGCAGGAGTGATTGCTCGTGATGATATCGCGTTTTCTTTCATCCACCTGCAGCTCCACCGCATCCGCAACACGCAGCTCACCTTCTGTGATGATAACATGAGACAGATGCTGCTTGTGAGGAGCCTTGATAGTCGTACTTACAACAGCCTGTACACCGTCTGCATTTATCGTACCGCTGTCACCGACCTGACCGCCGCTTTCCGCATAGAAGACTGTTGTATCAAAAATGGCATCCCCCTCATCACTGATAGCATCCACTCTCACACCGTCCTTAAACAATGCGATCACCTTTGCAGCAGTATGCCGAGCATCATAGCCGATGAAGCTGCTTTCCTGCGTAAATTCCAGCAGATCAATGGACTGGCTTCCCATAGATTCCGCATCCCCACGGGCTGCACGGGCACGCTCTCTTTGCTGCTGCATCTCCGCATCAAAGCCATCCTTATCCACCGCATAGCCGCTTTCCTCCGCGATTTCCACAGTCAGCTCCAGCGGGAATCCATAGGTATCATACAGCTTAAACGCTGTCTTTCCGTCAATTACACGGGTTTCCTTCTTTTCTTCCATCACCTGCAGCAGCAGCTTTTCACCATCTGCCAGCGTTGCATGGAAGCGCTCCTCCTCAACCTTTACAAGACGAGCAATATACGCCAGCTTTTCCTCCATATACGGATAAAAATCCTTCATGATGTCATAAACGACAGGAACCAGCTTATACATAAATGCTCCCTGAATATTCAGCTTTTTCGCAAAACGCACGGCACGACGCAGAACACGGCGCAGGACATAGCCTCTGCCCTCATTGGAGAACAGCGCCCCATCTGCCAGTGCAAAGCTTACGGTTCGGATGTGATCGGCTATTACGCGGAAAGCCATTTTATTTTCCGGATCCGCATAACGTGCATCGGTATATGCTTCTGTCGCATGAATAATCGGCAAAAACAAATCCGTATCAAAATTGGTTTCTCCACCCTGAACCAGTGCTACCAGTCGTTCCAATCCCATACCGGTATCGATGTTTTTCTGCGGCAGTTCCTTGTAATCCTTACGGTCAAGCTCCGGCTTACAGTCAAACTGTGAAAATACGACATTCCATACCTCGATGTAACGATCATTCTCCAGCTCTTCAAAGAACAGACGTTCTCCCAGACCTTCAGGATCATACGCCTCCCCGCGGTCATAGAAGATTTCACTGTCCGGTCCGCCCGGACCTTCTCCGATCTCCCAGAAATTATCATCCGTTTTCAAAATGTGAGAAGGGTCCACCTTACACACCTCAGTCCAGATCCGATAGGCTTCTGCATCATCGGTATATACGGAAACATACAGCTTATCCTTAGGGAACCCAATCCATTTCGGACTTGTTAAAAACTCCCAGGCAAACGGTATTGCCTCCTCCTTGAAGTAATCTCCAATAGAGAAATTCCCAAGCATTTCAAAGAACGTATGGTGACGTGCCGTCTTTCCTACATTCTCGATATCATTGGTACGAATGGACTTCTGTGCATTCGCAATCCGATTGTTCTTCGGCTTTTCACTACCGTCGAAATACTTTTTCAAAGCCGCAACTCCGGCATTGATCCAAAGCAGTGTTGGATCGTTGTGGGGAACCAGGCTTGCTCCTGGCTCAATCATATGTCCCTGACTTTTAAAGTAGTCCAGAAACATCTGACGAATCTGACTTCCTGTCAACTGTCTCATGTTTGCATCCTCCTTATAAGCATTAAAAAACGTTCCCGAATCCAGGAACGTATAATATACGCGGTACCATCCCAGTTCACCCATGCATAAAATTCCACAGGCACACTCACTTACTCTTTTAACGCCAGATACGCGCAGAACTCCAAAGCAGCTTCCATCATTCACCATGAAAGCTTTCACCTACCGCTTTCTCTCTTCAATGGCTACCTGCATGTACTCCTCTTTTTCATTGTCCTGATGAACGTTATCATTATATCAAAATACAAAAGACAGTGCAAATCCTTTATGAATATTTTACTCATAATTCTCCTCCTGCATCGCCTCATCAAAATCCTGCCAGATATCCTCCCATTCTCCAATCTTATCGCTTGTTTTGGAATGCAGCCAGCTGCGAAAGGCAATCTGCGCAATCGCCGCAAATATCGGTGATAAAATTACACCGACAACCCCAAACAAAGCTTCCGACAGAAAGATAAAAACAAAGGTAAGAATTGGCCGCACATGCATTGTTCTGTTGAAAATCATCGGCTGGATGAAATTGGATTCAATCTGCTGAATCGTCCACACGATTGCAAAGGCCAGAAACGGAAAGACCGGGTAGCTCAAGGCACCGACAATAGCAATCAGAATCAAGCCGAATGTCGCGCCCACATAGGGAAACAAATTCAGCAATGCAAGTATGACAGCATACAGCAATGCATTGGGAAAGGCGAAGATATACAGCGTGATACCAACGGTAACAACGATAAACAGAATATCGAGAAAGGTTCCGACCAGATACTGGTATACAATATTGCTCATCGTCAAATAAAAGGTGGAAAACTGATGCAGATTGGGAATCACCTTTTTCGCCGTACGCTTCCAGAAATCCAAATCAATGGATATGAAAAATGCGGTGATGTATGCAATTCCATAATTCGTAGCAGTATGCATCGTGTTACGCAAAGAATCGATAACGATAATATAGCCCTCCTGCAAATATTTCTCCTTCAAGGTATCCAAATTACCAATAGCGATATGATAGCGATCCAGAAATCCCTCCAAATGCTTCATCCACACCGGCACCACTTCAGCAAAATCCATGACCTGCCGATAAATGATGGGAATCATTCCGATAACAAAGACGGCAAGAATAAGCGCAATTCCGATGTATACTAGCATGACGGCAAGCTTTTGAGAAACATGCTGCTGGAGGCGGTCAATCAGCGGCTGTAACAGAAAAGCGATTACGGCCCCCATCACGACCGGCAGACAGCTTTTGTAAATATCGACAATCCAATCATACAGCTGTAGCTGCTTCAATAATAAAACCAGCAACAAAAATGCGGCGATAGGAACAAGCAGTTTCCGGCAGCCACGAGCCAGAGAATCCAGAATATGCGATACCTTCATAAAAGAAAAACCCGCGACGGGGTTAATCCAGATCCATGCAATCACACAGGTGATCGTAGGTCTTATGCATTTTCTTCATAACTTTTTTCTTTTTCCTTCTGGATTCACGGCAAAGATCCTCAATGCCCTCTTCCTGACTGTAGCCGATATACATACCGACAGCCAGACCCATCAGGCCTGCGACAACACACTTGTTCATAGTATCACTCCTATCACTGATAGTATGGATACTGTCCTGTCTGTTATCCCATCATTTCCTTTATTTTTTCCTGCAGTGTACTCTTGCGCACATGGCGGTCCTCCACACGCAGCGCATGCAGGAACACCTCTTTATCTCCCAGCAACACCAGACTTCGCTTTGCTCTGGTAACCCCGGTGTAAATCAAACGCTTCTGCAGCATATAGCGATAATCCTTTACAATCGGCATAATGACGATTGCATATTCACTGCCCTGTGCCTTGTGGATGGAGGTCGCATAAGCATGCGTGATGTTGTAAATCTGTTCCCCGCTATATTCCACGAGAACACCGTCAAAATCCGCTGTAATACAGTTTTTCTGATGCACGTTATCATCACGGTAGCTGATTTCAATGATTTCTCCGATATCCCCGTTGTACACCTCATCCTCCGGCTGATTCTTCAGCTGTAAAATCTTGTCGTGCTCACGGAACAGACGATAGCCTACCTTCAGCTCCTTTTTATACGGATCTGCGGGATTCATCATCTTCTGCAGGGCGTTGTTCAAAGCATCGATACCGGCTACTCCGCCATACATCGGTGCCAGCACCTGTATTTCCTTTGGATCGTAGCCCTTGTCCAGTGCGTTGGATACAACACTTAAGATCAGATCACGAACCTCATAATTCTGACAGGGGAAAAATGCGATATCCTTTGCATTCTCCAGAATATCTGCGGAGCCCTCCCGAATCTGGTGTGCCAGTGTAACAACATCACTTCCCTCACTCTGACGAAAAATCTTATTGAGTCGCACAAGCGGAAAGCATGCACTTTCAATCAAATCCTTTAATACACACCCGCAGCCGACACTCGGCAGCTGATCCTCATCCCCGATCACCACAATCCTTTTCACCATGCGACAAGCTCTCAGCAGGTGATAGAACAGCCACTGATCCACCATGGAAAATTCATCAATGATGAGCAAATCTGCCTGAATCGGCTCCTTGTCATTCACAAGAAATGTATTCGTTTCCAAATCCCATTTCAATAGGGAGTGAATCGTCGTTGCCGCAGTTGAGCTAAGCTCACTCAGTCGTTTGGCTGCTCGTCCGGTCGGGGCACATAATGCGATTGTATCAGATGGATAATAGCGTTGATATAAATCCAGAATCCCCTTTACGATTGTTGTTTTTCCGGTTCCCGGTCCACCTGTCAGAATCAGAAAGGGTTCTTTGAAAAAGGCAGTAATCGCCTCCTTCTGTTTATCTTCATAGCGGATATGGAATTTCTGTTCCATCATGCCGATATCCTCAATATCAAAGGTAACCTCCTCTTCTGACTCGCGATAAGGAAAGCCGGCAAGAAAGGAAGCGATGCCATTTTGTGCATCGTATTGAGTATGATGATAAATACGTTCATCCTCAATCATGACAAGACGATCCAGCTCCAGCTCTTCCAGATAAGGGTTGATATCCATGGAAGCACCGAATTCCTTGCGAAACCGCTTCTCTATCTGTTCCAGCGTTGTATAGGTATCCCCACTTGCCATACACAAATCCAGCACACAGGACAAGATGACAGCCTTGATACGGTAAGGGTGAGCCTGAGCAAACGCCAGCTCCTTTGCCAGCTTATCCGCTGTTTTAAAGCCAATTCCGTCGATTTCCTCAATCAGGCGGTATGGATTTTCCTTTACCATGGATATCATCGCATCACCATAGGCAGCCTCCATCTTCATGATGGTCTTGACGCTGATGCCCATTCTCGTAAAGAAAACAACAGAGTCATCTGCCTCTTCATGCTCCATGATTCCCTGAATGATAGAGGCACGCTTTCTTGCGTTTAACGCTGTAATCTGTTTCAAAGCCTCCGGATTTTCTTTTATGATTTCGATGGCATCCTCTCCCAGCGCTTCCACAATGGATTTCGCTGTCTGCGCTCCGATTCCGGGAAACAGAGAGCTGGAGAAATAACGAATCAGGGTGCTTTCATCATTCGGCATCATTTTCTCATAGGCCGTAACCTGAAACTGCATTCCATAGCGGGGATGATCCACATAATCTCCGTGCAGCTTATACAGTACATCCTCATTCAGCTCGCCGAAATAACCGGTCGCTGTAAAATCTTCTTCATTCGCATCATAGGTAACGAATTTCGCAACCGTATATCCATTGGTATCATTGCGAAAAATCGTATGCAGATGCTTTGCTTTCAATATGATTTCTTCTTCATCCATTCCTTTACCTCAGCTGTTCTTATAAAAGCATAAAAAGCATGGATATGATATTATTTCCTGCATGCACAATGCCGGGCACCATGCAGGAAGAGCTTTTTTCATATCCGTAAGCCAGAACCATTCCGATTCCGGCATATACAAGCAGATAGCTGACATCCATCAGATTTCCTGCCAGAAGAGAATCCACGATATGAATGGATCCAAACAGGATGCTGCTGATGATTGCAGCGACCCAAAATCCAAGCCTGCTTCGCAGGCAGGAGAATGCACCTGCTCGAAACACCGTTTCTTCTATGATCGGTGCAAATACACAGGTTGACAATATTGTCATCAGCGGCAGAACCGTACTGGCATTGCGAATCTCCTCCTGATTGACACTGTTTCCAGTCTGCGTCAAAAGTCCAATCAATAAAGACAACAGCATATTTACAGCAAGAATGATAATAACCAGATAGGCGCTCATTTTCAGATTTGCCTCAGTTCTTCTGCGAAATCTCACCCAGGAATCCCGAATCGCCGGCCATGCCAGCAACATTGCCACACCGGCAGTAAACACGTAAATCAGCAGCTGCACCCATGGCAACAGAATCGTTGCCCCTGGCTCTAGCGCAAGTGTAATCTTTGTCGCGATGATACGGTATACATACAGATAGCCTGCAAAATAATGCACAAGCAGGGCAAGCATACGTCCGATTGACAAGCTATAAACGGTGTTACTTTCCATCGCCGACTCTCCCTGTGATACGGTGCTGCAAACTGATTCCTTCCTTGAATACATCTTCAATCACACCCCCGCCTAAGCATTCTTCCCTCTGATAAAACACCGCTTCCTGACCTGCCGTCACTGCGCTGACCATTTGCGGATAACGTAAAAATACAGTGGTCTCATCAACAAAGCGAAGGATAACATCATTATCCGGCTGCCGGTACCGGAATTTCGCTGTACACACATAATCGCCCTTCGGCTTTTTACAGGAGAACCAGTTGACACCGGATACGATACAGCTATCGGAATACAACCAGTCACTTTCACTTCCATTTGTCACATACAAAATATTTTTTTGTACATCCTTGCCAACAACAAACCACGGCCCGCGATTGCCTCCGATACCAAGCCCCTTCCGCTGACCAATCGTATAGTATAAAACACCACCGTGTCTTCCAACAACCTCCAGCGTTTCAATATCCACGATATCACCATCCTGGCTCGGCAGATAATTCTTTAAAAATTCCTTAAAATTCCTCTCTCCGATAAAGCAGATACCTGTGGAATCCTTTTTCTCTGCCACACTTATCAGCTTCATGCGTTCTGCAATTTCACGTACCTCATGCTTTTCCATATGTCCAATTGGAAACATGGAATGCCGCAATGCATCCTGAGAGACCTGACAGAGGAAATATGTCTGGTCCTTATTATTATCGGCCCCCCGCAGCATGCGGGATTCCTCACCACTGTGATCAACCTGTGCATAATGACCGGTTGCCAGAAGCTCAAATCCAAGCTTCTTAGCATATGCCATAAATGCATCGAATTTTATATACTTATTACATAAAATATCCGGATTTGGTGTTCTCCCTTTGCGATACTCCTCCAGAAAATACGTAAAGACGTTATCCCAGTACTCCTTCACAAAATCCACACGAAGCAGCGGAAGTCCCAGCTGATCCGCAACCGCCTTGGCATCCAGATAATCCTGTTCCTGCGGACATACATCATCCTGAATCGTAGGATTTCCCATAATATCGTTATTCGCAAAGGAATCCCAGTTACGCATAAACGCACAGGTCACATCATAACCCTGCTCCTTCAGCAGATATGCCGCAACCGCAGAATCTACACCACCTGATAAACCCAATAATACTTTCTGACTCATATTCATCACCTGTCTTTTCATAAAACCATCAGTTTTTGCTCTTCTAAATCATTTCCAATAAAAATGATATGTTCTATTATAGCATGGAATTCCTATATTGTTTGAACGTTCCCAATATTTTTCTAAGCATTTTTTATAGAATATCACAGCATAGTCTGTGCGAAAAGCTGTATCCTCTATCCTGTATATCTACAAATGCATATTCAGGTAATCTGAAGTAGATCAAGTAAGGCATAGAACAGCTGTGCTGCATTCTACGCGGGTTTCTGACAGTAAAAACTACCGTATAGTAAAGGCATGCTCCTCCTATTTGGGCGCCGCAATTACTCTTTGATGGAATTGTTAATAAGAAAAAGGAATCATCAGAATCGCAAAGGCTTTCTACCGCCTTGATCGCTTTGCTTATAAGTAAAAAAAAGACCCATCAGATGATGAGTCAGATTACCTGGCAGCGTGCTATCTTTACTGGAGCCAGTCCAGCTATTGTCGCCGCTGATATGCTTAACTTCTGTGTTCGGGATGAGAACAGGTGTGTCCAC
>NZ_JANGCA010000280.1:0-284 GCF_024463855.1 Clostridium sp. DFI.1.208
AGCTTTTCTTTTTCTTCGATTTTTTCCTGTGCCTTTGCTTCAAATTCCTCCAGCTCACCGCCAACGTAATACGGGGAGATAATGGTTCCCAGAGGATTTTTTTTCTTTGCGCGCTGCGGCAGCGGTGCCGCACTCTTCTTCTTCGGCTTGCTCTCTTCTTCTCTGGAACCGAAAATTGGAGAAATGACAGGTGAAAACTCAAATTCCTTTTTCTCCTCGCGCTTCACAGGATTTTTCACACGCAGAGGCTCCTCACTCAAAACGATTGCTTCCTTTTCCTTCTC
>NZ_JANGCA010000281.1:0-283 GCF_024463855.1 Clostridium sp. DFI.1.208
ATAAAATTTATCAGGTGTAACTTCTGCTGCAGGAAAAGAATCTAAATTTAAGTTTTTGGTAATAACATAATTTGAAGTATTACTTCGATCGTCAAAAGGTGCGTTACATTCCATAAACTTAATGAAATCCTCTTCTGACGAAATAGCAGTTCCAGCTTTGTAAGTAATAGTTTCTTCGCTAATCAGATTTTTATTATCTAAAGCTTGATATTGATTAGTAACATAAAGGTAATAGGCTTTAGGATTACTCACTTCAACACTAATTTTATTACCATTCCAATTC
>NZ_JANGCA010000282.1:0-283 GCF_024463855.1 Clostridium sp. DFI.1.208
CCTTCAATACCTTTTCCTCTCAGGAGCAGGTATTGAATCTGAGTACGTCCCAGTCAACCGTATTAAAGACGGTCGGACAAATTATGAATGTACTATCTGTGTTTGTTGCGATTGTACTGGCGTTCCTGATCCTGTATGCCAATAATTTTCTGATTCGCAGAAGGAATCAGGAGTTTGGAATTTACATGCTGCTTGGAATGCCGAATCGAGATATTTCCAGAATCCTTGTATATGAGACAATGGCAGTCGGATTTCTTTCCCTGCTGAGTGGGTTGTTGCTGGG
>NZ_JANGCA010000283.1:0-282 GCF_024463855.1 Clostridium sp. DFI.1.208
GACGATCGTACCTTCTGCGTTCGTCCAGTTCTTGAATGCATAGCCTTCACTTGCTTCTGCTTTGCTTCCCTTTACGGTTCCGGTTACTGGCTTGACTTCATCCTTCGCATTGGTTACAGTTCCCATATTTTCATCATTTGATTTATATGAGATCGTTATCTCAGCATCTTCCTCGAAGTATGCGGAGAAGGTTGTATCTTCTTCATATTTTGCTTTTCTCAATGCTTCATCTGTTGCGAAATCGTTCGTTCCATCATTCCACTTCTGGAAATGATAGCCCTT
>NZ_JANGCA010000284.1:0-282 GCF_024463855.1 Clostridium sp. DFI.1.208
TTTTACCTGCTTGGCCGTGGTATAACCGTAGAATACTGGTAATAAATAAAGCACAGCATTACCCATGCCATTCAACAGGATATAGATTCCGTCCTCTGGTGTCAGAATATCAACATATTTCAACAGAATATTGATTCCATTGATGATAGCACAGGCACACATAACATAGGTAGCAGGAAAAATGATTTCGGAAATGAATCGCATAAAGCGCGTCAAAGTCTTTTCATCACTTTTTGTTTCAGCAGCTTCAGCAGAAGCACAGACTCCTGTCTGTTCACAAAG
>NZ_JANGCA010000285.1:0-282 GCF_024463855.1 Clostridium sp. DFI.1.208
GTGACATTCATCGATGAAGGTCAGATGTAGCCGTGAATTATCCGGACGCTTCAGACCGATCAGATAATATTTTTAAGAGATTTATCCGACGAAGATCCGTAGGTCATTGTCATTTAGACCTTTCAGATTGAATAAGATGATGTCACCTTTTTCGATCCACTCTGAAATCTTCCGCATCCCATCATACTTACTATGCATACCGAACATGAGCTTCTTCTTCGGCGTATTGATGAAAGGATCGGTACGGTTCAGGATCGGATCTACCTGTTGTTTATAGAAAAG
>NZ_JANGCA010000286.1:0-281 GCF_024463855.1 Clostridium sp. DFI.1.208
ATAAATATGTAGACGCATTTGGAAACACAAAATATGTGTATGCTTGGAGATTGCCACCCACAGACCCGACACCAAAGGGAAAACGGGAAAAACCCTCACTTCGTGAACTGGAACAGCAGATAAGACGGGATATTGAGGACGGTATCGACAGCACTGGCAAGAAAATGACGCTTTGCCAACTCTATGCCAAACAGAACGCACTGAGGGCAAATGTGAAGAAAAGCACAATAAAACAACGGGAACAACTCATGCGGTTATTGAAAGAGGATAAGTTAGGTGCT
>NZ_JANGCA010000287.1:0-280 GCF_024463855.1 Clostridium sp. DFI.1.208
CCCTGGCAGTGAGCATCCTTCCACAGCTGGATATCCAGCAGCTGTTTGCGGAGGATCCTGCGACAGTGACACTGGAATTGAAGGAAGGCAGTACGACACGTCCGTTATCTGTGAGCACCACGGATACAAAAGCAGTGGAAGCGGTGCTGTTGAAGGATGGTACGGAGGTGGAACGCAAGATATTGCATACGAACACACCGGCACAGTTCGATATCCTTCAAAACGGGACGTATGTGATCCGAAGCATCGATGTACAGGGAAGCGTGCTGGAGGAGCATGA
>NZ_JANGCA010000288.1:0-280 GCF_024463855.1 Clostridium sp. DFI.1.208
TGCCTTTTTTACTATGTTTTATGGATTAAATATGTTTATAAAAAGATTAGACATATACATTTCATCTTGTGCAGACATCTAATCTATTTTTTTATTTTGTCAACTTCCTTAACTGATTGGCATTGGTAGGTAGATACCCTGTTTTTTTAATACAACCATTTTCTAGATGGAGATAATTTTCCTAAACTTTACATTCCTCTATTAATTGTATTAAAAGGGCTGTTCTTTTTGGCTTAATTAGTAAATTAGTGTGATTTAAATATTATTACATAAATACTGT
>NZ_JANGCA010000289.1:0-280 GCF_024463855.1 Clostridium sp. DFI.1.208
GTCCTGCATTGCAGCTGATTAAGACAAGACCGGGGAACTCCATCGTTTCCAGCTGCGTTATTCTGATGAAGGATGGCGAAGAAAATCTGGTTATGGGAGACTGGTCCATCAATATCGATCCGAGTGCAGATGATCTGGTTGAAATCACGCTGCAGACCGCTCATACCGTTCGTCAGTTCGGCTTTGAGCCAAGAGTCGGACTGCTGTCTTATTCCACACTGGGCTCCGCAAAGGGCTCCAGCGTTGCGAAGCTAAATGAAGCGGCTACCCGTTTGAAGCG
>NZ_JANGCA010000029.1:0-59582 GCF_024463855.1 Clostridium sp. DFI.1.208
CCTGCCTATGTATATTATACCATAAAGTACCTTAAAGTACGAATATAAAATCAAATAAATTTGACAAAAAAATAGCTTATTTAAGCCATATTTTAAACTTTCAACTTTTTTAAGTGTAAAACTTCCGAGATTTCATTTTTTTTTGTGTGAAAGGGCTTGCATTAACTGTTGCTTTATGATAATCTGTTTATAGATATAAATTTATATTGATTACGGCGCCGGAGTCGTAATGCTGAGTATGTTACTTGAATAAAGGCAGAGCTCAAGAAAACAAGCGAACTAGTACTATCGCGGTTTTCTTGAGTTTTTTATTTGGAAGGAGGTCGAAATATGAAGATTACGCAGATTCTCAACAACAATGTTGCGTTAGTTAAACGTGGTGGACATGAAATCATAGTAGTATCTAAAGGCATTGGTGTAAGAAAAAAGAAAGGACAGTCAATAGAAGAAAAAGATATCGAAAAGCTGTATATTCTTGATTCTTATGATATGCTGGATCATTTCAGTTATTTACTGGCTCATTCTGATGCAGAGGATATTTTGCTTGTTCAACGGATAATCACGGAAGCAGAGAATACTTTGGGTATCACTGCCAGTGACTCTCTGGTTTTGACCTTGCTTGATCACATTGACTATGTCATTAAGCGCGCTGAAAAGCAGCAATTTATAAAAAGCCCGTTGTATTGGGATGTAAAAAGGTTTTATCCGAAATATTTCGACGCTGGATTAATTGCTTTACAGATGATTAGGGAGCAAAAGAAGGTACAGATACCGGATGATGAGGCTGTCGCACTAGCGCTTCATTTCATCAATATGGTGGAAGAATTCAATGGAAATAAAGATATCAGATTGAAAGAAATCAATGCGATAAGTGATATTATTTCTATTATTGAAAAACATTTCAGAATGGTGCTGGATGAAAACTCAATAAATTACATACGGTTCTTTACGCATTTACAATATTTTGTTCAGAGAATATTTGAAGGTCATATCTTTGAAACGAAAGATAATTCTTTTAGGCTTTACAAGCAAATCAGCCAAACCTATCCAAGCGAATTTGAGGCAGTACAAAAGATAAAAAAGTATATTAAATCACAGTACAGATCAGATATCAGTCATGATGAAGAGGTGTATTTGATGATACATCTTCATCGGGTAACAGAAAGATTGGAGATAAGATAATGAAATATGAAGAATTGAATAAGGCTATTATTGATTTAATCGGCGGAAAAGATAATATCATAACTTTAACACATTGTGTCACAAGATTGCGATTTAAGCTAAAAGACAGAAACAAACCAAAAACTGAAGAAATAAGAAAGCTGGATGATGTTATTGATGTTTTATCCAATGATGTTGCATATCAGGTTATCATTGGTACACAGGTTGGCGAGGTTTATGAGGAACTTGTCCAGATGATTGATATTGATCAGAACAACAATCAAAAAGCAGAAAAGCCACGAAATGCAGGGGCATATATCACTTCCATTTTGGCTGTCATCGGTGATTCCATCAATCCATTTTTAGAAGTGCTACTGGCAGCCGGAGTCATTTCCTCAATACTATCAATCGCTTCCGTTTTTGGATTACTGGAGGCCTATGTATCCCCTACATATAACGTATTGGACGCATTATCATCCGGGGTGTTTACTTATTTACCCGTTTTAATCGCTGCTGGTCTTGCAAAAAGACTGAATATCAGCCCTTATATTGCTATGGCATTGACCTTTGCGATGGTGATTCCAAGCATTGATGGTGTGGAAGGCTTATCGTTGTTTGGCATTTCACTGCAGACAGTAACATATACACGCTCCTTTATACCGGCCCTGTTAGGTGTATGGATTTTAAGTATCGTTATAAAAACATTAAATAAGGTTATGCCAAAAAAGCTTCATTTCTTCCTGGTTCCTTCCCTTGCCTTATTGATTACATATCCGATTGTACTATTCTTTTTTGGCCCGATTGGTAATGTGTTAAGTGAGGCTATGGGTGCAGCGTTTATGTGGATATTGAATACATTTGGATTACCGGTGGCCTCTGCCATTAAAGCGGCTGTAAATCCAATTATCATGATTACAGGTGCAGGAGCATTTATGACACCGATCACGTTAAATAATTTATCCATGTGGGGGTATGATCCGCTACTTCCTACATCATTAATATCTGATATGGCTGTCGGCGGTGCAGCATTAGGATATTATCTAAGGGCCCGCAAAGAATTCAAAAAAATAAAAACACCAGAGCGTGAAAAAGAATTGGAGTTATTTGGCACAACTTCATTCTCCGCCATTATGGGAATTACAGAGCCTGCATTATATGGCGTCTTTGCTAAATTTAGAAGACCGTTTATCGCAACGATATGTGCAGGCTTAGTCGGTGGCACTATTTCTGGATTAATGGGTGTAAAAACCTATGGCTATGTGTGGGGATTAATGTCATTTCCTACTTATATGACAGGTGGTATTATGAATCAAATCGGTATCATTGTTGCAGTAGCTGCCGGTTTTGTCACATCAGTTCTGGTTGCCTATGGCATAGGGATTCCGAGAGATAAAAAAGAAAAAATTGTTTCTATTGAAAAAGTTAACAGCAATATGGAAAAAGTGATTTTAAAAACAGTAACCGAGGGAAAAGTTATCCCATTAAATAAGGTTAAGGACAGGGCTTTTGCTTCAGAAGCCATTGGAAAAGGAATCGCTATAATTCCGGAGGATAAAGAAGAAATTGAAATAAAAGCGCCTGCTTCAGGAGTTATTGCGAGTGTGTTCCCAACAAAGCATGCCTATGGTATAAAAACAGAAGAAGGTATTGAGATTTTGATTCACATTGGTCTTGATACAGTGAATTTGGAAGGAAAATATTTTGAAGCATGTGTAAAAGAAGGACAACAGGTTACATGTGGTGATACGTTATGTTCCTTTAATGCTAAGGAGATAAAAAGGGAAGGCTTTGATACAACCGTAATTGTGGTTATTACAAATACAAAGGATTTTCTGGATGTTATTCCAAGCAATGATGATACAAGTGAAATAATGTTTGTTTTAATGTAGATATGGAGGATAATGATATGAAATTAGATAAAGGCTTTTTTTGGGGAGGCGGAGTAGCTGCCTGTCAGCATGAGGGTGGTTTTGATGAAGGCGGTAAGGGAATCAATACACATGATTTGCTAACTGCAGGAACCAAGGATACCCCAAGAGGTCATACCGGTGAAATTGAAAAGGGTGTTTATTATCCCTCACATACAGGGAATGATTTTTACCATCGTTATAAAGAAGATATTGCTTTGATGGCTGAATTAGGCTTGAAGAGCTATCGCCTGTCGATGGACTGGACGAGAATATATCCAACAGGTGAGGAAAAGACGCCAAATCCGGAGGGTCTGCGATTCTATCACAATGTGATTGATGAGCTTTTGAAATATAATATTGAGCCTTTGGTGACGATTTTGCATGCAGAAGTGCCTATTCATCTTGTTCGTAAATACAATACCTGGATGAGTAAGGATATGATTGACATTTATTTGAAGGTGGCAAAAACATTGTTTACAGAATTCAAAGGAAAAGTGAAGTACTGGCTTACCTTTAATGAAGTAAATCATGCTGTATTTTATGATAATGATGATTATAACGAGGTCTATGCGGAATTGGGAAGCGGTTTGAATTTTAATAAAATGAAAAATCCGCCTCAAGGGTTGGCGACTGCTAGTCTGAATATCCTGCTTGCCAGTGCAAAAGCTGTGTTGCTGGGACATGAAATTGATCCAGAGAATCAAATTGGATGTACCTTGTGCTTTGTACCGCAATATGCCGCAACGAGTTCCGCAGAAGATAATCTGGCAGTCTTGCATAGTCTGGATAAGGATTTATATCTAACTGATGTACTTATGAAAGGGCAGTATCCGAAGTATAAACTGCATGAATATGAGAAAAAAGGTATTACGCTCGACTGGACAGAAGAGGATCGTAGCATACTAAGAAAAGGAACAATTGACTTTTATGGTATGAATTATTATTCAAGTGGAATGGCAGCAGCGGAAAATCGCGGCTATAAAAATGGTTTTTTCAATGGATATAGAAATCCGATGCTAAAAACGAATGCATGGGGCTGGGAGGACGATCCGATTGGTCTTAGAAATGCTTTGATTTATATGGATAGAAGATACGGAAAACCAATTATGATTACGGAAAATGGAATTGGCTGTGACGACGTTTTGGAAAATGGAACCGTAGAAGATGATTACCGTATCGCTTATATGCGTGAGCATATTGAACAGATGGAAAAAGCTATAATTGAGGATGGCGTCACCTGTATCGGATACTATATGTGGGCGCCTGTCGATCTGATCAGTGCCAGTACAGGTGAAATAAAAAAACGTTATGGTGTCGTTTTCGTTGATCGTTATGATGATCAGACAGGGACGTACAACCGTTATAAGAAGAAATCATTTGCATGGTACAAGCAATTGATTGCATCACAGGGCGAAATCCTGTAAAAGGGAAACGTTACCTTAAAATGATAAAGATAAGGAGATAATATACTATGATATTAGATGAACATTTTTTATGGGGTGGGGGTACTGCAGCATCACAGTTTGAAGGTGGTTTCCATGAAGGCGGAAAAGGCTTGAACAATATGGATGTTGTTACGGACGGATCGAAAGACCGTTTGCGAAAGATTACGGATGTAGTTGAACCGAATAAGTTTTATCCATCACATACCGGTATTGATTTTTATCATATGTATAAAGAAGATATCAGATTGTTTGCAGAGATGGGGCTTAAAAGTTTTAGAATGTCGATTGATTGGACAAGAATTTACCCAACAGGAGCAGAGATTGAGCCAAACCAGGAAGGTTTAAGTTTTTACCATAATGTTATTGACGAACTTCTGAAGTATGATATTATTCCGCTTGTGACGATAAAGCATCTTGAAATGCCTTTGAAAATTGCGCAAAATGGAGCGTGGACCAATCCGGATACAATACATATGTATGTAAAGTATGCCAAGACACTGTTTCATGAATTCAAGGGAAAAGTAAAATACTGGCTGACATTCAATGAAGTCAATCATGCGGTGTGGTATGATAATGATAATGCTGATGTATATTCTTATTTCGGAACAGGACTAAAATTCAATGAGATTGAAAATCCAGATAACGCTCTCGCTAATGCAATGTATAATGTATTAAAAGCTAGTGCTCTTGCTGTAATAGCGGGACATGATATTGATGAAGCAAACCAGATTGGATGTGTGCATGCGTTTGTACCTCAATATCCCGCAACAAGTAAACCGGAGGACTCTTTGGCAACCTTGCAGGCGTATGATCAGGATTGCTTCCTTTTGGATGTTATGATTAAGGGATATATGCCGGATTATAAAATCAGAGAATATGAGAAAGAAAATATTGAAGTTACAAAAGAAGATAAAGAGATTTTTAAGAAAGGTACCATTGATTTCTTTGGATTGAATTATTATTCATCAGGGATGAGTGCAGCTGAAAATCGCGGGTACGGAAATGCATTTTTCCACGGATATAAAAATCCGGAATTACCAATCAATGAATGGGGATGGGAGAATGATCCAGTTGGACTAAGATTCGCCTTGAATTACCTTAATAGGAGATATAATATACCTATCATGATTACAGAAAATGGATTAGGCGCATCAGACATACTTGAAAATGAAACGGTGAATGATGATTACCGAATAGCGTTTCTAAAAGATCATATAGAACAGATGGAGAAGGCGATATGGGAAGACAGTGTCAATGTCCTCGGCTATTATGTTTGGTCACCAATTGATATTGTAAGTGCAAGTACAGGGGAAATGTCAAAACGATATGGCCTTATTTATGTAGATATAGATGACAAAGGAAAGGGCAGCAGGAAGCGCTTTAAGAAAAAGAGCTTTGATTGGTATAAGCAGGTTATTGCATCCCATGGAGAGGATTTACATATCCGATGATTGCCTTGCATTTAAAAATCACTAATTCAAAAGAAACAGTGAATAATATGCTGAACATGCTTGCTGAGGTTATGGCTCCGGTAATTCTGCCAATGACTGTTGCAGGACTGGTTTCAGGGGTGCTGGCATTATTGAATGCATTGGGAATGCTGGCTGTTGAGAGTAACACCTATATTATCTTTGATACGATACGCAGCGCAGTATTCTATTTCTTTCCCATTTATATAGCAATTTCTTCCGCAAAGGAATTTGGAGTAGAGCAATCTCTTGCTATCACCTTAGCCGTCATTTTATTATCAGCAAATATCAATGGTGTAAAAAATCTGACTCTATTTGGCATTTCTTTGCCAGAAATAACATATTCGAGTACATTTATTCCAATTTTTCTAGGTGTATATTGCATGCATCATTGTAATAGGCTATTTAATAAAATTATTACAAAATCATTAAAAGGTATCCTCGTACCCTTACTTACTATCTCGACCGCTTTGGTTGGTACATTATTGATTTTCGGACCTTTAGGTTCTGTGATAAGCGAGGGATTGAGCATAGCCTGTTTATGGCTTATGGAAGAGTTCGGAAATGCAACAGTGATTTGTGTTTATGCACTGCTTCATCCGTTTATGGTGTTAACTGGATGTAATTCGCTTGTCTTGCCAATTATATTCAATAATATGAGTACGTTAGGGTATGATCCAATGCTGATTGTAGGAATAACACTATCTAATATTGCTATATGCGGAAGCATGCTCGGCTGTTTTCTGAAAGAAAAAAAGCTTCAAAAAAAACAGCAGTACGGCTCCTCTGGATTCAGTGCAGCAATGGGAATCCCCATACCAGCAATATTCAATGTCTTAATCCATCAAAAATATACACTATTATCAGTAATGTTTTCCGGAGCGGCGGCAGGATTGCTCGCAGGCTTCCTGCATGTAAAGGGGTATGTATTCGTTGCTAGTATTCCTGGATTGACAACCTATCTGATGGGGAATGACCAATACAACTTTTATTCCATGCTGATCGCAAGCGGTATAGCGCTTTTATTATCCTGTATGATTGCGTTTGCTACGCACAGGACTGAAATAGACAAACGATAAGTAAGTATATACTTGTTATATGAATAATATGCTAAGGATACTTGATACAAAATAAGAAACAATGTAAGTAATTTATTATGGAAAGCCTCGTGATATGCGGGGTTTTTCTTTATGATATTTTATGCCCCTTAGCTATTAAAATAGGCAATTAAAAAGAAACAGTATCAACATAGTAAATCACATAGCAATCTGATTTCTATTATGCAAGTTATTTTGTAAAGAAAGCTGGAAAATAAATGCTATTATGTAAATGGAACGTGTATTCTACATGAAACCGCCTGCTTATGTAAAGTAAAATTCAGGAAATTCACACAGACATTTTGACTTTCAAATACTTATAACTTATAATCGCATTGAACACGTATCAGAATAAAGAGGTGAAAACATGCGGAGAAAATCCAGGGTAGCAGACACATTGAAGCAACTTTGTGCAGACATCAGCCTTTCTTCCATAGAAGAAGGCTATGAGGGGGTCAGCGCACAGCAGCTATCTGAATTCATGGGGATGGATCGGGCAAATGTAAGTAAAGAACTAAATCAGCTTTTTCAGGAGAATGCAGTTATCAAGATTACCGGAAGACCGGTTTATTATTTTGACAGGGAACGCATGGAGGCTCTGTTGGCACATTCACTGGAATGCTTTGCTGTTCCCTCACTGCAGGAATATCTGCAGAATCGAGGAGAAGGTTATACCGAAAATGATTTTGATAAGCTCATCGGCAGTGATAAAAGTCTGAAGACGATGATTAACAAGGCAAAGGCGGCCATGATCTATCCACCGTTTGGCCTGCATACACTACTGGTTGGCCCAACCGGTGCCGGTAAGACGATGTTTGCGGAAATCATGTATCAGTATGCCAAGGATCACGGTGTATTGCAAAAGACTGCACCGTTCGTTATTTTTAACTGTGCCGAGTATGCGGACAATCCACAGCTTCTGCTGGGTCAGCTGTTCGGATATGTGAAGGGTGCCTATACCGGCGCAGACCGGGAAAGTGAAGGTCTGGTGGAAAAGGCACAAAACGGTGTCCTCTTTCTTGATGAAATTCACCGGCTGCCTCCAGAGGGACAGGAAATGCTGTTTATGCTTTTGGACAAGGGAGAATACCGCAAGCTGGGAGCCAATGAAACAAGCAAGGATGCCAGAGTTCTGATCATCGCCGCGACAACGGAAAACCTGGAATCCAGTCTGCTTCAGACCTTTTTACGAAGAATTCCGATGACGATCACCATGCCTTCTCTGGAGGAGCGCTCCATTGAAGAGCGGTATGAGCTGATTGAAAAATTTTTCCGTCAGGAATATAATCAGGTTAAAATCCCTATTCAGGTAAAGGCTAAGGTCATGCGGGCATTGCTGTCCTATGATTGCAAGGGGAACATCGGACAGCTGAAGGCGGATATCCGCCTGTTGTGTGCCAACGGCTTTCTGGAGCACATATCCCGTCAGGATGACGTAATCCGCATCACTTTGTCCTTGTTGCAGGAGCATATTTATCACGGTCTATTAAATTCCGGCAAGCAGAAGGAGGTCGATGATTTTCTGACCATGCATGATCAGGAGGTCTTCGTTTATGATCAGGAAACAAAGCTGGAACACTATGACGGAGAGTTTTTGAATATTTATCAGGAAATGAATCGGCGGTTTCAGGATTATGAGGCAAGGGGCTTTGATAATGCGAATATCAACCGTCATATGCGCACCTATATTGAAACCTATATCAAGACCCTCAGCAACCAGATCGAAGAATCCGGAAGTGAAGCTATGCTGTATAAAATCGTTCCGATTCATGTATATCATGCGGTGGAGGTTGCACTCCAGCTGGCTCAGCAGCGGCTTGGCTATCCGATATCCAAAAAGGTATATACAGCTATGGCACTGCATATTTCCGCATTGCTTGAAAACAAGCGGAAGGAGCATGAGCTGAATCCCAATGTCTATGATGTACTGAGTGAAAATCCGAATGAATACCATGTGGCAATGGAAATTATGAGCTTCCTGCAGAAGGAGCTGGAAATCCCATTTCCGCCGCAGGAAATTGTCTTCTTTACAATGTTTTTGTGTATTGAAAAGGATAAGCCGCAGGTAAACGGCGCAATAGCATTGCTTGCACTGGCACATGGAAACGGTGTGGCACGCAATATGGTGGATGTTGCCAATGCCTTGCTGGATACACGACACGGTCATGCGCTTGATATGAGTCTGCATCAGAGTGTTGATGATTTTCTGGAAACCGTGACACGCAAGGTGAAGGAAATAGATGAGGGGAAGGGTGTACTCATCCTTGTCGATATGGGCTCCCTGCTATCCTTTGGAGAAATCATCACACAGAAAACCGGTATCCCGACAAAGACAATAGATATGATATCCACACCGTTTGTACTGGAAGCTCTGCGGAAAACGATGCTGAGTGAATATACACTGGATGATTTGTATCGTGAGCTGCGAAGCTATACTCCCTATATCGGAAAGCTTTACTCCAAGGAAATCAAGCAAAAGGCTCTGCATCAGAATGTCATTGTGACCACCTGTCTGAGCGGTGAGGGGGCAGCAGTCAAGCTGGGTGAGCTGATTCGCTCCGCTATTCCGGCGATTGACGAATACCACATCGATATCGTTGCCTGCAACACCGAATCCTTTAAAGAAAAGCATCTGGAAAATAAACGTATTCTTGCGGTTGTCGGTGCCAGAGATTTGCATTTGGAGGATACGCTGTATATATCCAGTGATAAAATCATTCTGGAGGACGGTTTGGCGAAGATTGCACAAATCATATCCACGGCGCTTGGTGTTGAAGACAGGGAGCCGGTTTCCTCCAATATTGTTATGAATAATTTTCTGAAGGAATCTCTGGTTTTCCTTGATCCGGTAAAGGCAGATGATGTGATACGCAAATCCTTTCAGGTTATATCCAAGATGTGGGATATTGATGACTATAACCGGATATTGATTGGTTATATGATGCATGTCGGCTGTATGATTGAGCGCTGTATCCGCGGGGCGGAGATGGAATATGATGCCTGCGGAGAACGTATTCAGCGAAATGAAAAGCTGTATCGTCTTGTCCGAACAGCGATGAAGATTATTGAGCGGGAATTTCAAATCCGCATCTCTGACACAGAAGTGGCTTACATCATGGATAACTTTGACACAGAATAACACACTATCGTATATAGCTAAAAAAGTGCTGATAAACAGGCACTTTTTTATTTTGGCACAGGACTTGCTAGTAAATGAGTGAAGGTTATAGGAAAGGAGTAAGTTATGGAGAATAATGTATGGGTCTTCGTCTGTACACATGGCAGATTTGGTGAAGAGCTGATGAAATCCGCGGAGATGATTGCCGGTGAGGCAGAGAATGTATTTGCATTTTCCCTGATGCCGGGAATGCAGCCGGAGGATTACAGAGCAATGCTGGAGAAGCAGCTGGAGAAGCTGGGTGATGGGAAGGTTCTGTGTCTGGTGGATCTGTTTGGCGGAACACCGTGTACGACATGTGCAATTCTATCGAAAACATATGACATGCAGGTGATCTCCGGATTGAATCTGGCAATGTATATCGAGGTGACCTCACAGAAGGGAAATTATGCTGTGGACGAATTAAAATCAATAGGGCTTGCCACCTTAAGGGAAAGCGGCAAGGATGTTGTAAAACTGCTGAATGAAAGATAGGAGGAATTACGATGGCAGCAATTAGCTTGATTCGAATAGATTTTCGTCTGATTCATGGTCAGGTAGTCACTAAATGGGTGAAACAGGCAAATGCAGACCGGATTATTATTGTAAATGATGCATTGGCGAATGATGAATTTTTAGGGAGTGTATATAAAATGGCGGCTCCATCCGATGTCCGCGTAAGTATTTTCACAATAGACAAGGCGATTACCAAATGGGAGAAAAATCAGTTCGGCGAAGGGAACGTACTGATGCTGTTTAAATCCGTAGAGGATGCCAGAAGTATGCAGAAGCGTGGATTCCCGATGAAGTCTTTGCAGATTGGCGGATTGGGGGGAGGAAACGGACGTGTAAATACACCAAGTGGAATATCCTTTGATGCGAAGGACGCTACACTGTTAAAGGAAATACAAAATGAGGGGTGTGAGGTATATATCCATGTTGTGCCGAGCCAGCAGAAATATGAAATCAATAAAGTCATAGAAAATCTTGAATTTTAATAAGAGAGAGGAGAGAAAATTATGAATACATTCTTATTAGCGATGTTATGCGGAGTCTGGTATTTCTTATCGAGTATTGATTTTGGTTACACCATTAGTGAAACACTGGGATCGCCGGCATTGATCGGAGCGGTTCTGGGTGTTGCGACAGGACATTTGCAGGAAGGACTGATCCTCGGCGGTACCATCGAGCTGATGTATTTGGGTATCATTTATCCCGGAGGAACCGTGCCGGCAGATGGCTCGGCAGCAGCCTTGATTGCCATACCGATTGCCATTAAAACAGGTATGGAGCCTACAGCTGCATTGGTTATCGCTGTGCCATTCGGTATTCTGGGTGGATGGGTATATAACCTGAAATACACGGTGAACTCCTTCTTTGTACATAAGGCTGACAAATATGCAGAGGAAGGAAATGTTAAAGGAATGATGCGCTGTGCGAGAGAATGGCCGCTGCTGTTCATGTTCTGTATCACTTTCCCGGAAATCTTCCTGGCGAATATGGTAGGACCGGAGGTTGTATCCAATGTATTGAACATGCTGCCGGAATGGGCGATGCACGGAATTGAAGTTGCCGGAGGTGTCATGCCGGCAATCGGATTTGCGATTGCTGTCTACACGATCGGAAAGCGTGATCTGGTACCGTTCTTCGTTATCGGTTACTTCCTGGTTGTGTATTTCGAGCTGGATGTTATGGCAGTGGCAGTCTTCGCGACATCCATTGCACTGCTGATTTACTGGATGACGAATAAAAAAGAATTAGCGCCTGCTGCAGAGGAGGATGATGACTAATGGAAACAAATGAAAAGAAGCTTACGAAAAAGGATATAACCCGTTCTTATATACAATGGCGTTTACTGGCTGAGGTATCCCATTCCTATGAGCGATATCAGTCGCTTTCTATGGCGGTGACTCTGTCAAAGCCGCTGCGAAAGCTTTACACGGATGATGAGGAGTATAGACAGGCACTGGTTCGTCATATGCAATTCTTCAATACTGAGGCAACCATCGGTGCCATCATCCCTGGAATCGTGTTATCTCTGGAGGAGGACAGGGCAAATGGTGCTGAAATTCCGGATGAGGTAATTGCTTCCATCAAGACAGGACTTATGGGACCTATGGCAGGTATCGGAGATACACTGTACTGGGGAACCATTAAGGCAATCTGTTTCTCACTTGCGGCTACCATGGCCTTAAGCGGTAATTATGCAGGTATGGTATTTGCCTGTATCCTGTTTCCAATCTGTGGATTTACAATCGGTTACTTCATGTGGCATATGGGCTATCGTATCGGTAGAACAAGTATTTCAAAAATCTTACAGAGCGGTGTTGTCAATAAAATCATTCAGGCCTGCAGTATCCTTGGTCTTATGATGATGGGGGCCCTGTCTGCCAGCTATGTTACACTGACAACGACAGCCGGTATGAAAATTGAAAACAGTGATCCGATTCTCGTACAACAGATTTTGGATGAGATCATTCCCGGCATCCTGCCGCTTGCTGTTATCGCACTGATCTTCTTCGCCATCAAGAAAAAGGGAATGAAGTTCAATCTATATATCATTATCATTATTGTCCTGAGTCTGGTCGGCGCGTTCTTTGATATTGTATAAGGGAGACACTTATGGATAAGGATGAGATAAAGAAGCTGAGCAGTGAAATCGTAGACCGCAAATTTGACCAGTTATGGAAGCTGGCCTCCTATATCCATGCAAATCCTGAAATCGCCTTTGAAGAGAAGAAAGCAGCACACGCGCTTTCTTCTTATCTGCAGGAGCTGGGATTTGCAGTGAAAACGGGAATTGCCGGTCTGGATACGGCTTTTCAGGCTGTATTCAAAAAAGGAAACGGCCCAAGAATTGCCGTATTCGCGGAATATGACGCATTAAAGGGACTGGGGCATGCCTGTGGTCATAACCTGATTGCAACCAGTGCCCTTGGCTGTGCCGCCGCAGTGAAGCAGGTTCTGGAAAGCAGTGAGCTGGAAGGCAGTATTGAGGTTTATGGAACTCCTGCCGAGGAAGATGGCGGCGGGAAAATCATCATGCTTAAGCAGGGAGTGTTTGATGGCCTGGATGCGGTCTTCCTGATGCATCCTACAAGTGCCATGGCAAGAATCGGCGGAGAATGTGCTTCCTTCACCGACTTTGAAATAGAGTACATCGGTAAGAGTGCGCACGCAGAATCCCATCCGGAAAACGGCATCAATGCTCTGGATGCGGCAAATCTGTTTTATCAGGCAGTAGGACTTGCCCGGCAGCAGCTGCGCGATTCCATTCATATCTGCTGTATCATTGCAGAGAGTGAACGAGATATCGGACGCATACCGGACTATGCACGGCTGGAGGTTGAAATCTCTACCATGCGTGTGAAGGATATTGAAACCACAAAACAGAAAATCATAAACATTGCAGAGGGCATGGCGCTGGCCAGCGGCTGCAAGGTTCGCTATAAGGAAATACCGGGGTATTACGGACGTATGCCGAATGCGGTCCTCGCTGAGCTTTGCCGTCAGGAAATGTTAGCGCTTGGTGAACCGATGATGGAAGGGATGCCGTGTGATGCAGGCGGAGAGGATTTGGGGAATGTTTCCCGTGTGATCCCTGCATGCAATCTCTATATGACACTGCTTCCGGATAAGAAGATATCCGGACATACGGATCAGTTTCGCGAGCTTGCGATTTCCGATGCCGGTAAGCACTGTCTGAGCATTTCCAGCAAGGCAATGGCAAACAGTATCCTGACGCTGTATCAGAATCCACAGCTGCTGAAGCAGGCCAAAGAGGAATTAAAGCGCCGACAGGAAGAGGAGGCACGCTATGAATAATATCGGAGTATATGGACTGGGTGTCATGGGGCAGTCTCTGGCACGCAATATCATGCAGCATGGCTTCTCTGTAGCTGTATATAATATAGAAACAGAAATCACAAAGCAATTTACGCAGAAATATCCAACGTTTGACGGGTATGCGTCTGTAAAGGACTTTGTGAACAGTCTGGAAAAACCGCGTAAAATCATCCTAATGGTGACGGCAGGACGTGTGGTGGACAGTGTGATTGCATCCCTGAAGCCGCTGCTTGCGAAAGGGGATATTCTGATTGACTGCGGCAATTCCTATTATGAGGATACACAGCGCAGAATGGAGTCATTGAAGCAGGACGGTTTCTATCTGATTGGAAGCGGTGTTTCCGGTGGAGAGAAGGGGGCATTAAACGGACCAAGTATCATGCCCTCCGGAGAATACGAGGCCTACTGTGAAATTGCGGATATTTTTACGGCGATGGCTGCAAAAAATGAGGATGGTACATCCTGCTGTACCTATATCGGAGGAAAGGGCTCCGGTCATTTTGTGAAAATGGTGCACAATGGTATAGAGTATGCGGATATGCAGCTGCTTGCAGAGCTTTATGCTATTCTGAAAAGGATGTATCCTAAAAATCGTGCTGCTGTGCAAACAGCATTTCACCAGCTGAATCAAGGCAGTCTTGCATCGTATCTTCTAGATATCACAGAGGATATTCTGGATAAGAAGGAGCAAGGAGAATGGCTGCTTGATAACGTATCGGATGTCGCAAAGCAGAAGGGAACCGGGAAATGGACGGCACGTGTATCTCTGGAATACGGGGTGCCTGTACCCAGCCTGCTGGAGGCTGTAGAGGCAAGATTTCTATCCTCAATGAAAACGCAGCGACAACACGCCCAACAGTGCTATGCATGTACTGAGAATGAAGAAACAGCTAATGAGCAGCTTGCCGACTGTCTGTATAAGGCGATGCTGCTGGCCAAAACAAGCATCTATGCACAGGGCTTTTCACTGATCGATGCCGTGAATGCGGAATGCGGCTACAATATCGATGTTAAACAGCTTGCCGTAATCTGGCAGAATGGCTGTATTATTAAATCAGAATTTCTGAAGGATATTTATCAGGCCTATGACAAAGATGAAAAGCTTATGAATCTGCTTGTGTCCGAGGGCTTCATCGACTATGTGAAGCAGGGAAGGACAGCATTACAGCACATCATCACCTATGCATTGCAAAAGGGGCTGTACATACCGGTTTTATGCAGTGCGCTGAATTATGTCAACGGGTACACCACGGCAAAGCTGGAAACAAATCTGATTCAGGCACAGCGGGACTGCTTTGGTGCACATACCTATGAACGTGAAGACCAGCCGGGGATATTTCACACGAACTGGCAAAAATAAGGAAAAAGAAAACAAAAGCAGGCATCTGGGATAATCACATAGGATATTACTTTCTTCCCGGCATGCAATTCTACGTAGACAAGGAATGCCAGTTTCGCTCATATCACAGAAATTCATTGGATGATCAGAACTTGTATAGACGAATTGCAAGGGAAAGAGGACACGAAGTTTCTTTTGATAAACAGAATTAAGAGCATTCCTGCTGTATTATTCATAATAGAAGGGAATCCAAGCTATTGCGTATACCAATAGAATTTGGATTCCCTATTTTCGTATCCATCATAAGCATCAACGCAGCTTCCTATTTCTATATAATATATTTATAAACAGGGGATACTGTTCTCTTGCAATTGTGGAGAATCATCAATCACACATAGTACAGGCTATGGATATACATTCCTGTATGGTAAGGCAGCATCTGAGCATTTGAAGCCGAATGCATGTTCGCTCGAAGGATTCATTACGAACCCTTCATTTTTTTATATCCTATAGTGAAGACTGAAAACCGGATACCGCATGCGGCAGGCAATAAGCGGTTGCTGAAGCAGATTACGGGGAATTCTGTATGATGACAGGAAATGATCAGCAAATACAAACGATCCTATAAAATATAAATTTCGACAGATAACGACATCGGTTTACTTCTGGACATATTTAAATTATTGTTAGTGTGTGGAATCAGAGAAATGGATGGAGGGAATTTTATGATGGATACATTGACAAAGGAATTATACGAAGAGGTTACGAATCTTTTGCATGACATGGGTACACCTGCACACATTAAAGGACATTATTATCTGCGCAGCGCTATCCTGGAGGTTTATGATCATCCTGAATTATTAAAGAATATGATGAATGGATTATATGCAACGATTGCCGAGGCTTATGATACGACGCCTTCCTGTGTAGAGCGAAGTATCCGCAATGCAGTGGAGGCAACGCTGGATCGCGGGGATGTGGATTTTCTGTATTCTGTATTTCGCAATACGGTGAGTAAGAATAAAGGCAAGCCGACCAACCGGGAGTTCATTATGATGGTTGTGGATGTTCTGCGGGTTCGGCATATGTAGCCTGCGTAATGCAATCAACAGGAAATCCTTGAGGATACACCAGCCGCGCTGTTACAAGGAAAGTCAGAATGTGACGGCATCTGCTGTTTTTCTCATCGGATTTAGAAAATAAAGGAAAAGCGGCTTGACTTATTTAGATTTGCAGGTATCATATAAGAAGAAACGCGAGGAAAAGTGTGCAATACGTAAGATATCGTATTGGATGCTTTTTTGTATTCGGAATAGAAAGGATACCTGCAAGCCTGTATCATCGGATGTAGGCAAAGCAGGAATAAAGGGATGAAGCTGTGAGATTAACGGTAGATGATATTAAGCGACAGACAAAAAGTGAAACAAAGCTGATCAAGGCCAGAAAGGTGCAGCAGGAGAACCTGATCAGAAAAATATATATAGCAAAAACACAGAGTGAGTACCATGTGGAGGCCCGGATGGAGACTCTGAGCGGGAAGTTTTATGCGACACTGCAGTTTACATTAAATGCGGAGAGTGACGTGGATTATTATTTCTGCAGCTGCAAACGTACGAAAATATGTGAGCATCTGCTGGCAGTGCTGTACCAGATTCATGATCTGCAGCCGGAGAAGTTTCCATATTCCTATGAAAGAAAAGCGGAGGAAAGCATGACACAGCAGCCCGCTGTACAGCTTCCCCAGCTTCAGCAGAAGCCGGCACCGCCGAAGAAAGAGACGCAGAGGTCTTGGACAGAAAAGGAAGCGTCCCCTGTGAAAAAGGGAAAATTACAGATGGAAATCCGGAAGGAGCATCAGAATATCGAGGCGATGGTGAAGGAGAATACCCGCCGCAGGGAGCTGATGAAGCAGTTTGCGACCTCCAGCCATATTCTACAGGAGAGCAAGGTCTATTATCAGGAGCTGCAAAACCGTGAGCATGTGGAAAAGGTGCATCTGTTTGTGGAGGCTGAGGTCACTGATCAGCAGCATATGTATATTGCATTGAAAATCGGGGATCGGAAATGGTATACCATTAGCAGTCTTTCGGATTTCTTTGAACGCCTTGCCCAGCAGACCTATGCACAATATGGTATGTCTCTGGCATTTACCCATTCCATCAGCCGCTTTGACGAGGATAGTCAGGAGCTGATCCGTTTCTTAAAAAATTGCTTTTATGAGGGGAAGACACTGGTATCCAATCCCAGTGTGATGGAAATTCCTCCGCTGTATATGGATGAGTTTTATGAGCTGCTGGGACGCCTTCCACAGCGGTATCGCAACATTCAGATGAAGGATAAGCGGCAGCTGCTGGACATCCGCGTAAAGAGCGAGGAGGATTTTGTTCTGCTTACCTTCCGTAACTGGTCGCTGCTGAAAAGCGGTATTCGGGGACGGCATCATTTGTATCGGATGCAGGATGATACGCTGTACCGCTATCGTTTTGATGAACAGGGAAAGTGCCTGGAGCTGATCGATTCCCTGAGTGAACAGCAGCTGTATGTGCGAAATGAGGAATTTGCGGATTTCTATAAATATGTCCTAAGTGAAATCCGTGATTATGCAAATATGTATGGAATTGCGAAGTATGCCTATACGCTGGAACCGATCGGTCTGGAGCTGTATGGGGATATCGATGAGCTTGGCCGGGTGTATTTCCAGCTGGATGTTCTATATGAGGATGAGCGGATACCGGGCTTTCAGAATACACAGGAATATCTGCCTCTGCGCCAGGAGATTGTGGAGAATTTCATAAGACAGTATGCGGACATCATTCAACCGGAGGAGCATTGCGCACTGTTTCATGATGTGAGTGAAACCCTGCTGGAGTTTATGCGGGACGGGCTTCCGTTTCTATCTGGATATTGTGAGATTTTTGTCAGTGATGTATTGAAGAATATGAATAAGAAGCATGTGGTTAATCTGCAGGCAGGACTGCGCCTTGCAGGCAACCTTCTGGAAATCGATCTGCACAGCCGCGATATTCAGAAGGAGGAGCTGCTGGATGTGCTGCGTGCCTATCGCAGGAAGAAGCATTTCTATCGCTTGAAGAACGGAAAGCTGCTGAATCTGAAGAGTGATCAGCTGGAGGAGCTGGACACGATGATGCAGGAATTCCATATCGAGGACGCACAGCTGCAGCAGAATTGCATACAGCTGCCGGGCTATCGGCTGTTTATGCTGGATGCGTTTACGAAGGGCAGTGACTCTATCGCCTTCCATAAAGAGGATGTCTTACAGAATATACTGAATTCCTTCCAGCAGATCAGTACACAGGATATTGAAATCCCGCAGCGCTATAATGAGCTTTTACGTGATTATCAGAAGGATGGCTTTCGCTGGCTGAAGCTGATGCACCGGTATGGCTTCGGGGGCATTTTGGCAGATGATATGGGACTTGGAAAAACACTGCAGGTCATCGCTTTTCTGGAAAGTGAAAAGCAGGAGGGGCGTACCAGTATTGTCATTGTTCCAAGCAGTGTGCTGTATAACTGGGAGGATGAGGTGTGCAAGTTCGCAAGTGATCTGAAGGTTTGCTGTATCACAGGCTCTCAGGCAAAACGGGAGGAGCTGATCCGCGGCAGTATGGATATGGATCTGTTGATTACCTCCTATGATTATCTGAAGAGGGATATCGGGTATTATGAAAATCGGACGTTCTTTTATAAAATACTGGATGAGGCACAGTATATCAAAAATCAGAGGACGATGAATGCGACGAGCACGAAGCGGCTGAAGAGCCATCATGCACTGGCTTTGACAGGTACACCGATTGAAAATTCACTGGCTGAGCTGTGGAGTATTTTTGATTTTCTGATGCCGGGCTACCTGTTTGATTACCGCTATTTCTCCCACCATTTCGAGAAGGATATCGTTCTTGGAAAGCATAAGGAGAAGCAGGAGCAGCTGAAGAAAATGGTACAGCCGTTTATTCTGCGAAGAGTGAAGAAGGAGGTGCTGAGCGAGCTGCCGGAAAAGACGGAAACAACACTCAGTATCGCTTTTGATGAGGCAGAGGAAACGATGTACATGGCGAATCTTGCACAGGTCAACAAGGAGCTGCAGCAGGAGCTGGATCTGGTGAAGACCAATCGGTTCCAGGTCTTGGGCATGCTGATGCGTTTACGGCAGATTTGCTGTGATCCGCGTCTTGTGTATGATGAGGTAACCCAGCCCTCCAGTAAGCTGAAGGCCTGTATGGAGCTGGTGAGCTCTCTTGTGGAGAATGATAAGTCCGTACTGCTGTTTTCCAATTTTACCTCCATGCTGGATCTGATTCAGGTCGAGCTGCAGCATCTGCATATACCGTATTTCCGGATGGATGGAAGTACGGGCAAGGAGGAGCGCCGGGAGCTTGTGCAGAAGTTTCAGGATAAGGAAAAGAAGGTGTTCCTTATCTCGTTGAAGTCCGGCGGTACCGGTATCAACCTGACAGCGGCGGAGGCGGTGATTCATTATGATTCATGGTGGAATGTTTCGGCGGAGAATCAGGCGAGTGACCGGGCATATCGTATCGGTCAGAATTCCCGTGTGCAGGTGTATAAGCTGATCATGCGCAATACGGTGGAGGAGCGCATCCAGCATTTACAGCAGATGAAAAAGGAGCTTGCGGATATTTTCGTGGAAGAGAATGAGGCGAATATCATGCGGATGGATAAGGATCAGATTCTGGAGCTGTTGAAGGTGAATGGCTGAATGCGGAGAGCTAATGTATCTGCGTGGGGATAAAGGGAGAGCGTCTTTAATGTCAGTATTCAGGGGTGTTCCTGCACGGGGGAGGAATTTTTGGATGCTTTGATTTATGTTTGTATTATATAGAAAAGGAGAATTCAAATTTCTGAGCAGTGTTTGAATTCTCTTTTTTTCTGTTTGGTTTTCTAAAAGAAAGGGGTAGCCCGTGTACAATCAGCTCTGGTTGATGAAGTTCCTTGGATTTTTATGGTACAGGATTTCCTTTTGCTTGTTGGAGCTGATGTGGGTGTAAATCTGCGTGGTGGTGATGGAGCTGTGTCCGAGGATATGCTGGATGTAGCGGATATCGACATCTTCCTCCAACAGCTGTGTGGCAAAGGTATGGCGAAACATATGGGGCGTCAGATGCTGGGGGATTTTCAGAGCTTTCTCATAGCGGGCAATCAACAGCCGCACGGATTGCTCGGAGAGTGGATTACCGAGCTTGTTGATGAAGAAAAAGCCGCTGGATTCAATTTCCTTTTGGAACATGGACCGATAGGAGTAGAGGATTTTCAATACATCTGGGTTGCCGATTTGCAGGATGCGCTCCTTTGATCCTTTTCCATAGATGCGGACATACTGCTCCCGCAGGTTGATTTCTTCATCTCTGACATGGCAGAGCTCGGAGACTCTCATGCCGGTGGAGAAGAGAAGCTCCATGACGGCGGCATTGCGAATACATACCTTGCGCTGGTAGCTGGTTTTACAGTCCTTCATTTCATCATATATGCGGTTGAAGATGGAGGAAAGGTGTGTGTTTGGTATGGTTCTGGGCAGTAGCCGGGGTTCCCGAAAGGTGGTACGCAGACGGCTCATGGGATTGATTTCCATCAGATCATGAAAAACAAGATAGGAGAACAGGGCGTTGATGCTGGCAATCTTGCGTTTTATGGTTTTGGGTTTCTGGTATGTCTTGTGCAGATGCAAAATATAGGCATGGAGAGATTCCTTTTGTACATCGTATGCATAGCGTTCCATGAAAGATAAAAACTGCTTCAGATCGATCTGATAGGCCTTCAGTGTGTGTGCGTTCAGCTCCTTTGCGATACTGCATTCCTGCAAATACTGGTCTACAATTTTCTTGGTTAAGATATAGTTCATGTTTTTCACCTCAAGGTTTATGCTAATTTATATGGAAAAATATGTAAATATATAATGATTGGAAAATAATGGTAATATAGATATTCTAAGCAATGACAGATTAAGGCTGAGATGTTTAAAATGCTTGTAATTTCATAATGTTTATCCATTTAATTCTATAAACATTAAGATAAATGTTCGTGTGGGAAAATCTGCAATAAAAAACAAATAATCTTTACATGGTAAGCTGATTCTATTGTATAATAAAGAAAAAGAGTGGGGAAAATACGGGGGCTTTTTGTCGTATTCTCTTTTAAAGAACAGTATCAGGGAAAGCGGGTGTTAAGGAAAAGACGAATAAAATCTGTTTAAGTATTGTAATTTTAAAAGAAAGGAATAAAGGATAATATGACATTATCCAATCATAAATATGAAAATTAATAACATTAAGTATTTTAATCGTGTACTAGACGGTATTCTTAATCATATCAGAGTTCTTGTAATTGTCATAATATCGTTTATTCTATATGTAACATATATCAATTTCAAAGAAGATATATTGTCTTTATTAAAGATACTTCCAGATAACTCAATATGGGCGGATTTAATCGTAGGTATAGCCCTTATGTTGATTTCTACCTTCTTTAATTTAATCTGTTCTAAATTCATTTCAATGAAAAAGTTAGTTTCCTCGCTAAAGATTTGGCTCTATAACAAGCTATTATATAAAATAAGTGTATCAGATAAACGAAGAAATTCCAAAATATCATTGATATCCCTCTTCTATACATACGATCGTCAGGAAATAGAAGAGCAAAAGAATGTATCGACTTCCATCTTATCTTTTCTCAACAATCATGAACAACAATCAGAACAGCACTGCATTTGGATAGAAGGTGGCGCTTACAGTGGGAAAACAGCAGTGATAATGCATTTGTTGAGAGATTTAATTACAGATAATTCTTATGAAGAACTGTATGCTAGATTAGATGGTAGAATATATTATTTTGATATGGGTAGAGACGACTTTGATTTAAACTATATTTATAATGAGTATAATGATAATGCTTTTAAGACCGATATTGTAATTTTCGATAATCTGCATAAATTATCTTTTGAACAATTTAGTAGCAAATTATTAAATATGATTAGCAAAAAAAGATATCAGCTATTGATTTTTCTGACTAGAAAACCTGAGGACTATATATATGATAATTTGAAAATCAGAAAAATGAATTCTATCATGAGCCAATATGGCATACATAAGGAACTTAACACACTAAGTAGTAAGGATGTTTATAATATAAATAATATTTCATTTATACCAGGTGTTAATTTCAGTCAAATTTCAGATAATATCTTATTCCATTTTATTTCTTTATTAAATCAGGAAGCCAAGCACGATATAATACACGACTTGCGTTGCTTTTTAACTGGTGAAGTGAATAATATGTGTTTTGATGAGGCTTTTATGATTATATTATGCAGCAGTTTGTTTACAGGAAGTTTCAATGCATCCTTGGCGATAAATTTAAATCCTGAAACGGATATGAGTTACTTTAAAACAATGATTAAAAAATTGAATGAAATAGGGTTTTTAATGAAATATCCTGATAATGATAAAAACTATTATTTTCTAAATGAAGAGATTGCAAAATACTATTTTGAATGTGGGTATAAAAAAACAAGTCTTAAGAGCTTAGTAAAAAAGGTATTTTATTATTATTTTGATTATTATTATAAAAGGAATATTCTATTAAGCTTCCTCTATAGTTTAATGAATGAAAAAAGTGAACACCATTCGCATATTTTATTCAAACAGATTGCTCCAAATGTTAATTTTAAAAATATCTATGATGATATGGATTATCTGTTTTCACTGGAGCCAGAGCGTAAAGTACATTATTATAAAGAGTTAGGAATTATATGTGACCGTATGGGGAAATTAGCTTTAGCACGTAGCTATTATTTAAAGGAAAGTGTAGAGCTTAATGCAGAGTTATTTTATCGTTTGGTACAAATCGATCATAGTTTTTATGATAAGAAGGCTGAGTTGAATCTCACTCATCCTAATTTATATTTGAACATATTAGCAGAATATTGGGATATACATATGAAAATGCATACCGGAATATTTGATTTTGAAAATATAACAAAACTTGCTGAAACATGTTCACAGAACTTTGATGAATTATTAAGTTACGATATGTATGATGGATTACACCTCATGAGAAGGATATATTTTGATGTATATAGAATTTTTTATTTAAAGGGTATTTTAGATTACAAAACACTCATACAAATTGAAAGAAATATTAGTAATTTAAAAGTTAAATTAAGTCAATATCTACATGAATTCGATAGTTATTATAAAAAATTTGCAATTGGATTATTACTTGGTTATGATGTGTTATTCAATCAAAATATACGGAAGGTATATATATCAGAAGAAGAATTTTTAAATCTTTTTGATCGGTACTTAAATAGAAAAGATTTTCCACTAATGCATATATGGTCAGATGTTTGTAAATGCAGTATCAAAATACTTGAAGAAGCAATAGATGAAATGCAAGAAATTGCTGATAAAACATATATTTTTGTAAAATATCATATGTATTCTTTAAAAATGTGCCTTATGGATGGTAATACTTCAGAATTTGAAGTATATTATCAAGAATATAACCAGTTTGCAGAAACAGAAAACATTATTGAATATAAAGTTTATGCTATATTATACAATATAAGATTAAAGTTAATCCAATATTTCAATTATGATGAAATTGGGAATTTAAATGAAATGGAGCGGGATTTCAAAAAAAAGACTTTATATGATTGCTTTGCAGATATAAGGAATAAACTTAAGCAATGTTCGTATAGTAATCAATATGAATTCATAAGGATAGATTTGCTAGAATGTCTATTTACTTTCTTCAATCACAGGAATAAAGATGTCCTAGAAGAAAATATTAAGGTAATTAAAAAAACAGCAACAATATATAACTACCATAGAGAATTATATATTGTTGCCTATATTGAAAATAAAAATTTTCAGCTAAGTGCATTAGATTTAGTAAAAATAATAAAATTCTATCCAATAGTTGCACAATAAATTGTTATATATCGATTTTTCTATCATCAAAATAAAACATTAAATCCGCGTCTGTAATTGGCCTGATTACTTTGCACGGATTACCTGCAGCAACACAATTAGCTGGAATATCGTTACAAACTACACTACCTGACCCTATTACACAATTCTCTCCGATAAACACTCCAGGATTGATTACAGTATTGCCACCTATCCATACATTGTCACCTATCCTTATTTGGATGCCAAATTCATAGTCTGTACCCCTTACTGTGGGGTGTATTGGATGAGCAGCAGTGAAAATAGAGACATTTGGAGCTAATTTTACATTATTTCCTATGTATACAGGCGCTACATCTAAAATTATACAGTTATAATTGGCAAAAAAAGAGTCACCAACATGAATGTTATAGCCATAATCACAGTGGAAGGGTGGTTTTACACGAATATTTTTGCCAGATGAACCAAATAGTTTTCTTAGAATTTCATCCATTTTATTAATTTCATTTGACTGACAATTATTAAATTCATAAAATAACGAACTGGCAAATTCTCTTTCATTCCACAAATTAGAATCGTTTGCTTTATAAAGCTTTTCAGATAACATTCTTTCTTTATGATTCATTTTACTTAAACTCCCTTTGTTTTTCTTTTAATGGTTTTAATTCTGAAATAAAGAGTTGCGATTTTAAAATACTATCTGTGCTTAGTTCACTACTATAATAAATTTCTGATATTAATGCAGCTAGGGAATTTATATTCACTTCGTTTAGTCCCTGTAATGTAGCAGCTGCGGTTCCCATGCGAATGCCATAGCCTAATTCATAGGGCAATTTTCTATAATTCACCAATAAGTTACATTGTTCCATTTTTTTGTAAAAATCGAAGGCTTCATTTTTAGTCTTCATCTTAAGCCATAAATGATGATTTTTGATCATATTTGCATCTGACTTTATAACTGGCAGCCCTGCATTTGATAATTCTTTTTCAAGAGATATACAGTTTTTTAGCATACTCTCTGAGTAAATCTTTAATAATGCTTCCTGCTTAGCTACCTCTTCGGCAAGAAAAATATTTTCAATGTGAAGACTGGATACATACATAGAAAGCGCATCTTGAATTCTATGCCAAATATAATTATTTTTCTTAGAGCATACCATTGCCTTTTGTGGTCCAGGAAAGTTTTTATGTAAAGTCGACATTATGATGTCAAATCCCATATCAAATGGTGATTTAAAATCAGATTCGAGTATATTAGTCAGGTATTGAGAAGCATCAAATACCTTGATACATTCATAAGGTATCTGATTTATCAAAGTCGTAAAGTCTTCATAGTAAATGCCCTCACTTCGATCAATAAAAATGATATTTGGTTTTTCTTTTTTGATGATATCTAGCGTTTTTTCAAAGTCTACAGTAAATGTACTATTATCAGGTATTGCTTCAATAACAGTATAACCAAGTCTTTTCAGAATTTCAGGAGTAGCATAATGCCCTCCTGCTTTAACTGGAAGTATTAGAACTTTATCACCTATACTCCCTAAGCCCATAAACAGAACGATGTGTGCATGAAGTCCTGAAAGAAGACGCATTGAAAAGCAATCTGATTTCATTCTTCTATTCCAATTCTCATAAATACGCAAAACACTCTGGTTCATTTTCTCATGACCGGAGAAACCAATAATTGAGTTTATAACGATTTCATCAGTTTTTGGTTTATCAGATACATAAAGACCATGAATCGAAGAAAAATCTGAATCTATAACTAGATTGGGAAGATTTTCCACAGGATTTAAAATCAATTGCTGCTGTAAGTTATTTTCTTTTATCAATATTTCATACCTCAATGCAGGATAATGTCATATTATCCTGCATTGAATTAATGAATGAAAGAAATTCGTATGGATACAGGCATATATAAGGCGACTGTACCTATATCATTCATGATCTAAACCTTTGCATATTTGTATAATGTGGAATAGTAATCATTGAGGATTGTAATTAAACTATTTTACAAAAGCGCTTTCATGTAGGATAATGAATTAGAAGGCAAACCCCGAGGGAGATTTTGTTATGAAAAAAATTGTAAACACTATATTGTCTTGCATGCTGATAGCCTCCTGCATGACAATTTCGCCATTAAAGGCTGAGGAACAGCCGATATCGCAAGATGTATCTGGTCTTTTGGATTATACGGATGAATACGGTACAAATCAGGGGATATCAAAGCAGCAGGTTGTTATCAATAAAAGAAGTAGAAGTGTTCAACCGAAAGAGGTAGGATATATTGCAGTTTTTATAGAATTTCCTGATAAAGATGTGCAGAAATATCATCTCGATGATCCTGCATCGCTTACAGCTGCAGAAAATCTTATGAATGGTACAAATGTCTCCATGACCGGATCTTTGGGTAGTGGTACAGTTTTATCAATGAAAGAGTATATTAAGCAATACAGCTATAATAAACTTGACGTAACAACGAAAATTTTTCCATACCAGGATGGTAAAGTTGTTTCTCATATCTCAAGTAAGCCACGTACCTATTATTTAAAGCAGTCCGCAGAAAATCCTGATGGATATACACCTGCGAACAAGCTCGCACGTGAAAAAGAGCTTATTACTGAAGCGGTGAATGCCATACAAGCACAGGTTGGAGAGCAATTCAGTGCAGATCAGTTGGATACCAATCATGATGGAGTGATCGATGCTATCTCATTTTTTGTTGAGAATAAATCAGCAATGGAATCGGATGAAATCAACTGGCAGGATTTGCTATGGTCCCATAAAACAGAAAACTATATTGAACCAACAATCTTGGGAAAACGTGTTGCTGTTTATAATCTGATTAATACCTACAGTAATGCCAGTCCAGGCGGTATATTTACACAAAACAGATCCAGCTATGGAACCATTATCCATGAATATCTGCATACCTGTGGACTTCCGGATTTATATCGTGCTACAGAAAATGGGAAGCCGGTTGGATTTTATGATATTATGGCCTCTACAAAAGGGGCTAATCCACAGTCGTTTTTATCTGTAATGAATGATGATATTCTCGGATGGAGAAGTCCATTAAAAGAAATAAAGCAATCAGCTGAAACCATTACAGTAAGCAAGCCGCAGTATCGCAATACAAATGAGCAGAATGCTGTTAAACTTTACTCGCCGTTAAGTGAAGAAGAGTATTTTGTGGCAGAGTATTATAGCAATCCGTCTTTTAAAGTAGATAACTCTTATGCAGACAGTGATGGACTATTGCTGTATCGTGTGAATGAGCATGGTGAATGGACGAATATCAGTGGTAATCCCGGACAGCAGAATGATTATATTTATGTTTTCCGTCCAGGTGATACGCAGTTGAATGCAGGAGGCGGTGATTTAGCAAAGGCCATTTTGAATAAAGAAAGACCTGCTTTTGGTAAAACACTGGATCAGACAGCCGCAGTCTGGGATAATGAAACATTATATCTCTCAGATGGAACAAACAGTGGTATATCTATCAGAGTAACTGCTCAGGATAACGGATCTATAACGTTTGATGTAAACATTTCAGAGGGGTTGAAGGGTGATGGTACAAAAAGTGATCCTTATCAGATTACCAAGCCAATAGATTTCAGTATTCTGAAGCAAAAGCCGAGTGCATATTATAAGCTTATGAACGATATCGATATGAATTCCATAGATGACTTTCAGCCAGTTGAAAGCTTTAAGGGGCACTTTGATGGTAATAATAAAGTGATAAGAAACGTAACTATGAAAAATGGGGAAGGCTTTTTTCCGTATATTGAATATAAAGCAGTGGTTGAGAATATCGTGTTTGAAAATCTAAATGTTACAAACAAACAGGGTGGTCACACTGGTTCATTTGCAGGCTCAGTTCAGGGAACCGTTCGGAATGTCAGAGTGAAGAGTGGCTCTGTCAGCGGTGGTGACAGTCAAAATAGTATGCAGGGTGTCGGTGGTTTTATAGGGACTCTTGGAATGGATGGTGTAGTTGAGGATTGTTATACAGGAGCCAGTGTTAAATCAGGAGTAAATATTGGAGGATTTATTGGTCTTTATCAAAACGGATCTATTAAGTATTGTTATGCGAATGGAATAGTAGAGTCTGGAGGAGCACATACAGGTGGTTTTATTGGAGGTGTGTATCTGATTGATGGTCAGATTGTAAAGCCAGTACAATCCTATTATGATATGTCTGCAACAGGGCAAGGAAAAGCAATTGGTGATCGTGATGATTCACTTGGAATTGTCGGTTATTCTTTGGATAAGGAAATTATGCTGCATAATGAGGAAATTAGGATACCATTTACTATTGATAGTAATACAATAATACCTGATCTAAACATAAGCGATATTGCAATAGCAGTTGTCAATAAAAAAGCAATGACAATTTGTGGTGTAGCAAATGGTACTACTAAATTATTAGCTTCAATACCGTGTGGTAATAACATGATTCAACTTGAAAGTAAGGTTATAGTGAATGGAATACAAGAAAGTAAGCCTATTGTTCCTGAAGGTATTTCGTTGAATAAACGTACTATAGATATTTCAGAAGGCGATCATTTTCAGCTGATAGCCTCAATTAGCCCAAGCAATGCTTCAACAGGCATTCACTGGACCTCCGATAACGAAAATATAGTTACGGTTTCTGCTAATGGTTATATTACAGCAATTGCATCGGGAGAGGCAATCATTCATGTTCGTACAGATAATCATGTCGAGGCGGTATGTCGCGTTATAGTAAAGCAGCGTGAAATTCCAATAACATCTGTATCAATTTCAAACACGTACCTCTCCCTTGTGCAAGGACAGGATTATAATATAAGTGCAACTATATATCCATCGAATACAACAATGGGTAAAGTAATACGATGGTATTCACAAAATCCTGAAGTAGCACAGATAGATAGTAATGGTAAAATTCAGGCTGTTTCTATCGGGAATGCTACAATCATAGCTGAATCGATAAATGGAAAAAGGGCTGAATGTAGTATTCATGTACAAAAAAAGGAAGTTCCACCAATAGTCTCACCACCATCATCTGAAACACCATCAGTTCCAGATACAACAGCACCACAAGTTAATAAAAAAGCAGAGGGATTTTATCAATTATCAAGGAGAGTTCGTATATTCTCATCACCTAATGCTTCAAAGTATTACCGGTATGATCCCTTTAAAAGGAAATGGTTGGGTAATATGAGCAAGTATAATCAGAAGCCATTATTACTTACCAGAGAATATGTAAATGCGAGTGGTACATCTTACTGGTCAGCGTATTACAATGGAAAATGGATCGGATATATAAATTCATATGCTTTGAAGAACACAGTGAAGAAAGATACTTATTTTGGATGGGGAGATAATAATAGTCGTTATTTCAATACGCCAAATCCACAGAATTACTGGATATATAATGCAGGCACAGATAAATGGGTAAAACGTATGACTCAATATAGAAACAAGAAATTCATGATTAAGCGTTCGCTTGCAAGAGCAGACGGAAGTTTGTATTATTCATGTTATTTAGGTGATAAATGGATTGGGTATGTGAATAGCTGGGGATTTCAGAATCAGTAATGAATAATAGTTATAAAAGCTGGCCTTTGATAAAAATAAGGACAGTTTTTATATATGATAGATATGTGATTCTTGAAAATTCATAAATTCTGGTACAAATAACATTTTATTATTAGTGTATAAGCATAAAATAAGGTATATTTATTCTGATTTTTTAAAATTAGATTTTATTAAATTAAGTTGTGTGATAGAATAGGATAGGTATGAAGGAGTGGCTGGAATGATTGAGAAGATATTTGAAAACAGTCTATATAAGAATCATAGAGAGATGATGCTGTGTTTTTTTGATTTATGCATAGTATTTATATCCTTTCTCTTGGCTTATTGGATAAAGATAGAGTTTAGAATTCCAAATTTTGAAGATATATACATAGGTAATTTTGCATTAGCTATGCTAGCTGTACTGGTGGTTTACATGATTAGCTTTATGTTATTCAAAATCCATAAAAGTTTATGGAAATATGTGGGCCCTATCGAAACCTTGAGAATAGGTCTCGCAGTGGTTTTGGCAACTGTAATATTATTTGCACTGGCTATAGCTTTTGATTTAGATAGAACATTCCTTAGTGTTATAGTTACTGGGGGATTGTTAACCGCTTTGTTGATGTTCAATGTCCGCGTGTGCTATAGACTTTACAGAAGAATGTCCTATAAAATAGCTAATAAAACTGAGAAAGCTATTATCATTGGGGCAGGAGATGCAGGCTATATACTTGTGAAGGAATTGGCACAGAATGATAATTTCAATGTCAGTGTTGTAGGCTTTGTTGATGATAAGAAAATCAATAATGAAATATCAGGATACAGAGTTTTGGGAGATACCTATGATATTCCTGCAATAGTGCAGAAGTATGATGTTAAAATTGCATTTATTGCCATGCCAAGTGCTGATAAGGATACAGTTAGAAGAATCTATGATCTGTGCCAGTCAGCTAAATTGGAAACAAAGATTATGAAGGAAGGAGATAATTTGCTCGTTGATGAGTTGAATTCTCCTAAAAAATATCCGGTTCAGGACATTAGTATTGAAGATCTCCTTGGCAGGGGAGAAATCAAGCTTGAGCAAAATGAAATCAGAAGTTACTTAACAGATAAGGTTGTTGTTGTGACCGGGGCCGGAGGATCCATTGGATCTGAATTATGCCGACAAATCGTGAAATTTAAACCGAAGCAGTTGCTGATGATTGATATTAACGAGAATTCTTTATACATGCTGGAACAGGAATTTAATAGAAATCGAACACATGGAACTATCAGTGAAAGCATTGAGATTATTTCATTAATCGCATCTATAAGAGAATTTAATGCAATCAATGGTATATTTAAAGAGTATCATCCGGATGTGGTTTTCCATGCGGCCGCACATAAACATGTGCCATTAATGGAGACACGACCAATGGAAGCCATTAAGAATAACGTATTTGGCACCAATAATGTTATCAATGCATGTATTAAGAATAACGTATCTAGATTCATTATGATTAGTACAGATAAGGCGGTTAATCCGACCAATGTCATGGGCGCAACAAAACGAATGACAGAAATGATTTTGCAAGCAAATGGTAATAATGGCGTTACAAAGATGGCTGCTGTTCGGTTTGGAAATGTTTTGGGATCGAATGGTTCCGTAATCCCAATCTTTAAGCAGCAGATTGCGGAAGGCGGTCCTGTCACAATAACAGATAAAAATATCATACGTTACTTTATGACGATTCCAGAGGCAGCGCAGCTCGTACTGCAGGCTGGTTTCTATGCAGATAAAGGTGAAATCTTTGTTCTTGATATGGGAGAACCAGTAAAGATTTTAGATTTAGCAGAAAAAATGATTCGATTATCAGGCTTTAAACCATATAAGGATATTGATATCGTAGAAATTGGTCTACGTCCTGGCGAAAAGATGTTTGAAGAATTAAAACTTGATGGTGAAACTACAACACGAACAAAACATAATCTGATTTTTAAGAATAATGTTATGGCGATTACAAAAGATGATATTACAAGCAGATTAATGAAGCTAGAAGAAGTCTTAAATGATGTCGAACAGTGTGAAGATATTAAAAGCAGGCTGTTAAGCTTAATCATTACTAATCAGGATCAAAGTGTTTTGACAAAATAAAGGATGTGAAGGTATATCATGTTTTGTGATATATCTTTTTCAATTTCTGCCAATCATTATTAAATTATCTTATAAAGTCATAAATATGTTAGATATTCGGACTACAATAAAGTAAGAGAGGTTGCAATATGGTTACTTTTGTAGTATTATATTTCTAGTTAAAATGGAAAGTGTAAAATTCATTTTAACAAAGGATAATAGACAGTTATCCAAGGTTGAAAAGAATGCTGAGGGATGGATCGTTGCTATGACACGTTCATCACGAATGTATGGTCATAAGTTATAAAGTCAAACCTTATATAGTGTTTGATAGGCGAAGCCTACCCTTTTGGAGGAAATGCTGTATGAAATGGTATGTTGTTCAGGTTAGAAGCGGTCATGAAAAAAAGATTGCAGAGAAATGCCGAACCATGATATCGAAAGATATTCTAAGTGAATGTTTCATACCGGAGTATATCCACAAAAAGAAAGATATGGGGAAATGGCACGATGTCAGAGATATCCTGTTTAAGGGGTATATCTTTATGATAACAGATCAGATTGATCAGTTGAATGTTGAATTAAAAAAAATTCCTGATTTTGTGAAAGTCATTGGCAAGAAGAAAGCTGAAATATTTCCGCTGGGCGAAGAAGAAATCACTTTCATGAAGTCATTTGGAAAAGAAAAACATGTCGTAGAGATGTCCACTGGATTTATACAGGGTGATCAAATATTTATAACAGAAGGACCATTACAGGGGAAAGAAGGACTTATCATAAAAATAGATCGACATAAGCGGATCGCCTATCTTCAACTCAGTATGTTCAACAAAGAAACCACAACAAAAGTCGGATTAGAGATCATAAGCAAGTGCTGATAAAGGACTTGCTTTTATTTTGGAGGGATAGCATTGGAAAAAAGAAATATACCATTTTCACCACCTGATATGAGTGATTTAGAGGTAGAAGAAGTAAGAAAAGCTATATTGTCTGGATGGATTACAACAGGTCCTCGTACAAAGGAATTTGAAAAACAAATTTCGGCTTATGTCGGAACAAAGAAAACTGTTTGCCTTAATAGCGCAACAGCTGCAATGGAATTGACTTTGCATGTACTTGGTGTAGGACCAGGAGATGAGGTTATAGTACCTGCATACACATATACTGCTAGTTGTAGTGTAATCTGCCATGTAGGCGCAACACCAGTAATGATTGATTGTGCAAAAAATAGCTTTGAAATGGATTATGACAAGTTGCCAGATTTAATAACAGAAAAAACTAAAGTGATAATTCCAGTGGATTTAGCTGGTATCATATGTGATTACAAAAAAATTTATGAGGCTATAGAATCAAAAAAAACACTATTTAAAGCAAATAACAAAATACAAAAAGTTTTTAATAGAATCATCATTATGGCTGATAGTGCTCATGCCTTTGGTGCGACACAAAACGATATTCATGCAGGAGCAATAGCTGACTTCACATGTTTTTCTTTCCATGCTGTTAAGAATTTAACAACCGCTGAAGGTGGGGCGGTGACATGGAAATCGGTAGAAGGAATTAATGATGAAGAATTGTATAAACAATATCAATTATTATCTTTGCATGGTCAAACAAAAGATGCACTTCACAAAAATCAAATAGGATCATGGGAGTATGATATTGTATCTCCCGCTTACAAGTGTAATATGACTGATATTATGGCCTCGATTGGTTTAGTACAATTAAATAGATATGAGGATATGCTGAAATGGCGTCATGAAATTATATCCATGTATAACGAAGCATTTAAGAATTTACCTGTTACATTGTTAAATCATCATGATGATGATCATATGTCAAGTGGGCATCTTTATTTCGTACGAATAGATTCAATTACAGAAGAAAAAAGAAATGAAATAATCGTAAAGATGGCAGATAAGGGTGTTGCATGTAATGTTCATTATAAGCCATTACCAATGTTGACTGCATATAAAAAACTTGGGTTTTCTATAAAAAAATTTCCTAAAGCATATAATCAATACCAAACTGAGATCACTTTACCAGTGTATAGTAAATTGATGCAAGAAGAAATCATATATATAATAAAGTCATTTCAAGAGGTTATTTACAATGCTATATAAATGCATAAAGAGATGTCTGGACTTGTTTGTTTCTCTATTATGCTTGCCGTTTTTAATTATCATTATCATATTGTTTGGAATAGTGATAAAGATTGAAGATAAAGGCCCTGTTTTCTTTAACTCAGAACGCCTTGGTAAAGATGGAAAATGCTTTAAAATGTTTAAACTTAGGTCAATGAAAGTGAATGCTCCTGATATTAGAAATAAGGATGGTTCTACATATAATTCAGATGATGATCCTAGATTAACCAGAATAGGGAGCTTTATTCGTAAAACAAGTATAGATGAATTACCTCAAATAATTAATGTATTATTAGGTGATATGAGTTTTGTAGGCCCTAGACCTGATTTACCTGAAGATATAAATAATTATACAGATCATCAAAAAATCAAACTCAATGTTAGGCCTGGAATCACAGGCTATTCTCAAGCATATTTTAGAAATTCAATAATGAATGATGAAAAATTTAATAATGATGCTTTTTATGTTGAAAATATCTCATTTAAATTAGATATGAAAATAGTCATTAAGACTATAAAATCAGTATTATTACATGAAAATGTATATGTGAAAGAGGAAGATTAAAGTGAAAAAACTTTTAATTCTAGGTGCTAGTGAATTACAATTAGCAGCAATTATTGAAGCAAAAAACATGGGAATATACACTATAGTTGCTGATTATAATGACAGAGCAGTAGGGATACCATTCGCAGATAAGTTCTATAATGTTAGTACATTGGACTATAATGCAATAGAACATATCGCCTACAAAGAAAAAATAGATGGAATAATGACAATTTGTAGTGATAAACCTATGCCTATTGTTGCGAGAATTGGTGAAATATTACATTTAAATACTATAAGTTATAAATCTTCTATTCTGGCGACGAATAAGGGTGAAATGAGAAAAGCTTTGTTAGATAAGGGTGTTCCTATCCCAACTTTTTATATTTGTAAAAATTATTCAGAATATCTTAATGCATTAAAAAAAATCAAATTGCCATTAATTATTAAACCTAGTGATAATTCAGGTAGTAGAGGTATTTATCTATTAAAAAATGAAGAGGAAACGAAAAGAGCATATGAATATAGTATGATGCAAGCTAATAATCATACTATATTGGTAGAAGAATATATGCTAGGAAAAGAATTGAGTGTTGAAGTTTTTGTAAATAATGATTATATAGACATTATGCAATTTACAGATAAAACAACAACAGGAGATCCCCATTTTGTAGAAACAGGACATTTTCAACCCTCTGAGCTATCACCAAATGAATTAAATAATATCGGACATATCGTAAAACAAGCCGTTAAAGCTTTGGAAATAGATACTGGCCCTGCCCATGTAGAAGTAATTTTTACTGCAAATGGCCCTAAAATTGTTGAAGTAGGAGCACGTTTAGGCGGAGATCATATTACTACAGATTTAGTACCATTATCCACAGGTATAAATATGGTTAAAATGACGATAGAAAATGCTCTTAAACAGAAAATATCTTCTTATGAAAGGCTATCTGCATATTCTTTAATAAAATATATAATTGGAAACGCTAATAATATAGAAACTTTTCTAAAAACAGAGAAGATTGAGTCAGTGATAAGCTATAGTATTCATACAGATGTTTCAAAAGTTGAAATCAATAGTAGTAATGATAGAAATGGTTACTATATTTTATGCAATAAAAGCAAGGAGAAACTATTAAGCGATTTAGAATTAATAGAAAAGCATTTATAGATGTTATAAAAATCAAAGAAAATTTACCATAAGATTATTTTAGGTTACGTTTCACAGATAAGTTATAAATAAGTTGTTTTAGTATAAGTTATAAGAATATGAAACTAATGTTATAGGTAAAATATAATCATTTTTCATGACTTGTTATCCTTATTTTTCAAAAAGACTGTGAATAGTAATAATTTTATATTTTTTAAGTGCTACATACATAAGAAAGGATAAATCATTAAATGAAAAATATATGGATTATAAATCAATATGCGGCACCTCCCGAGTGGGAAGTTAGAGTTAGAAACAATATGATGGCCCATTATTTAATCGAAAAAGGATACAATGTATATATAATTTCAGCAAGCTATATACATAACACAGAAGTGAATTTAATAAAAGACAAAGCCAAGTATATAAAAAGGTGTTATGATGATTTAACATTTTATCATCTTAAAACATCTAGCTATACTGGTAATGGACTTAGCAGAATAAAAAGTATGTTTGAATTTCCTCTAAAATTGTGTAGATACTTTAAAGAATTTGATATAAATCCAGATGTTATCATATGTGATTTAGATGCTATATTTTTTCCATTTGCTAATTATGTAGCAAAGAGAAAGAAATGTCCGATTTTTTTAGAAATTAGAGATTTATGGCCTGCATCAATAGGTGTTTATAAAAATATATCTGATAAAAATCTTTTAATGAGATTCTTATACATGATTGAAAAAAAAGCATATAAGAATTGTGATAAACTAATTTTTTCTATGGAGGGGGGATATAGATATATTAAAGACAAAGGTTGGGATAACAGAATTAGTGAAAAAAAGGTTTACTATATTAATAACGGGATTGACTTGAGAACATTTAATAAAAATAAACATATGTATACATATAAAGATGAGATAATATCTAATGATAAAAATTTTAAAGTTTTCTATGTTGGATCTATAAGGACAGCTAATGGTGTAAAAAACATTATTGATATAGCTAAAGAAACATATAAATTAGATAAAGAAATAACATTTTATATCATTGGAGATGGTAATGAAAAAGAGGAGTTAATAAAATACAGTGAGGATTTAGGATTGAAAAATATAATATTTAAAGGGTATATAGAAAAAAAATATATACCTAGTTTATTATCAAATTCAAATCTAAACATAGTACATTTCAAAAATAGCCCTTTAAAAAAATATGGTGCCAGTTTAAATAAACTATTTGAATATTTGGCTAGTGGTATTCCAGTCTTATGTGACTGCGAATTCTATAAGGATATCATTAATGAAAACGATTGTGGTCTTTCAATTGATGAAGACAATCCTAAAATATTAGCTCAAAAAATAATCGATATAAAGAATATGTCTAAAGATAAGTATAATCAATTGAAATTAAATTGTTTAAAAACAAGTAAGAAATACGATTATTCTTATTTAACAGATAAGATGATTAAATTAATAGAAAACGAGGATTAATAAAATGAAATATGCGTTAATTGGATGTGGAAGAATATCACCTAATCATATTGCAGCTGCAATTAAAAATGATTTAAAAATCTCTGCAATATGTGATGTTGTACCACAAAATATGGTCAACTTACTAAAAAAATTTGATATCGATCAAAAAAAAATAAATCAATATATTGATTATAAGAAAATGATTGAAATCGAAAAACCAGATTTAATAGCTATAGCTACAGAATCAGGGCTTCATGCAGAAATAGCCCTTTATTGTATATCTAAAAGTATAAATGTTATTATAGAAAAACCAATCGCGATGAATATGAAAGATGCTCGCGCCATCTGCGAAGCAGCAAAAAAATATGATGTAGTAGTTTGTGCCAATCATCAGAATCGTTTCAATAAATCAATACAAAAAATATATGAAGCAATAGAAGATGAAAGATTTGGCAAACTTTTTCATGCTGCTGCTCACGTAAGATGGAATCGTAATCGAGAATATTATGAGCAAGCAAAATGGAGAGGCACATGGGAGAACGATGGAGGATGCTTGATGAATCAATGTATCCATAATGCTGATTTACTTCGATGGATGATGGGAAATGAAGTAGATGAGGTTATGGCATATACAGATAATATAAATCATGATTATATTGAAGCAGAGGATTTAGGTATTGCTGTAATCAAATTTAAAAATGGGTCTTATGGATTATTCGAAGGAACAGTTAATGTATATCCTAAAAACTTGGAAGAAACTCTATATATTTTTGGTAGCAAGGGAACAGTTAAAGCTGGAGGCAAATCAGTTAATATTATTGAAAATTGGGAATTTTCAGATGAAAACGATGAAGCTGATTTTATCAAGAAAGAATATAGTGAAAACCCTGAAAATGTATATGGATTCGGCCATAATCCATTGTATTCAAATGTAATTACGGCTATAGAAACACATACTCAGCCATTAGTGGATGCAGAGGCAGGTATGAGGGCTTTGGAGTTGATACTTGCAATTTATCAATCAGCTGCTACACGAAAGCCTGTTAAGCTTCCTTTAGAAGATGTAGCTACCATTGATTTCAAAGGAAGATTTAAATAAATGAGGAGATAATGAATATGCAATTTATTGATTTAAAAGCACAATATGAAGTAATAAAGGGAGAGATAAATCAGAATATACAAAATGTATTAGATTCTGGGCAATATATGATGGGGGATTATGTAAAAGAACTTGAAATAAAACTTGCTGATTATGTTGGAGTAAATTATTGTGTAACATGCGCTAATGGTACGGATGCCCTACAATTAGCATTAATGGCTTGGAAAATAAAAGAAGGCGATGCTGTTTTTGTACCAAGCTTTACATTTTACTCTACTGCAGAAGTAGTATCTGCAGTAGGTGCCACTCCAATTTTTGTTGATACTGATCCCATGACGTTTAATATCAATACCAAAAAGTTAGTTAAGGCAATTGAAATGGTTCTTCAGGAAGGAAAATTGAAACCAAAAGTTATTATCCCTGTAGATTTATTTGGTCAACCTGCTAATTATTCAGAGATTAAAGAAATATCAAAGAAATATAACTTATATATACTAGAAGATGGCGCACAAGGCTTTGGTGGAGAATTAGACAAACAAAAGGCATGTTCATTTGGAGATATATCTACGACATCTTTTTTTCCAGCGAAGCCATTAGGATGTTATGGAGATGGTGGAGCACTTTTTACAGATTCTGACGAATACTATAGTTTGTTAATGTCTTTACGGGTCCATGGTAAGGGAACTTTTAAATATGACAATGTTCATGTAGGAATGAACTCGCGTTTAGATACAATACAAGCAGCAATTTTATTACCTAAATTAAAAATATTTGAAGAATTTGAAGTAGAGAGGAGAAATAGGTTTGCTAATCAATATAGTAGAGAACTGAAAGATATGGTAATTACCCCCTTTGTACCTGATAATGTGATTTCTAGTTGGGCGCAATATACAATTTTGTTAAATAATGAAAAGGAAAGATCCTATATCCAGCAGAAGTTGAAAGAAAAAAATATTCCTACAATGATATATTATCCAAAACCACTTCATCTACAAACAGTTTATCAGAATTATGTTTTTAATTTAAATGATTTGACGGAGAGTGAGCGGATTTCGAAACTCTGCCTTAGTTTACCTATGCATCCGTATTTAAATACTGAAGTTGTGAGCTCTATTAGTGTTAACATAAAAGAGGCCCTAGAGGAATATCGAAATGGAAAAATTTAAATTATCTGATTTTTTTGAAACTCCCTTTAAAGATGGTAATTTCAATACTATTGGTATATTAGATTCCAAAATAGAAGATTCAATATTAACATTTATTGATAATGAAAAATATCTGGAAAAATTATCTATCAAAAAGAATGTGACATGTCTGCTAATAACAAAAGATATATATAAACATATTTCCAATCCAAATGAATATGGAATAGTGTTTGTAGATAATCCACGTAATGTTTTTTTTAAGTTGCATAACCTTTTATCAAAAAACAGTATGTATGTGCGAAAAAAATTCAAAACTATTGTGGGGGATAATTGTTCAATATCTCCCCTTTCATATATAAGCAAAGATAATGTAAAAATAGGGAATAATGTTATTATTGAGGAGTTTGTCTCAATAAAAGAAAATGTTTCCATTGAAGATAATACTATTATTAGAGCTGGCACTGTAATTGGCGGATGCGGTTTTGAATTCAAAAAAGATGGAAATACGCAATATCAAGTGGAACATCTAGGCGGAATTAAAATTGGACATGATGTTGAAATACAATATAATTGTGCAATTGATAAGGCCGTATTTCCATGGGATAATACCATCATTGGTAATTATACTAAAATGGATAATCTTATTCATATTGGTCATGCAGTAAAAATCGGGAATAATGTTATGATGCCAGCTTTATCCGTAATTGGTGGAAGAGTTGAGATTAAAGATAATGCCTGGGTAGGAATCGGTAGCGTAGTCAGGAATGGTTTGATTATAGGAGAAAATGCTCGGATAAATATGGGAGCAGTAGTAACAAAAGATGTTAACGATAATGAAGCAGTAACAGGTAATTTTGCGATAGAGCATACAAAATTCATAAAACGATTAAAACGAGGAGAAATGTAATGAAAGAATATTTATTAAAAAAAATAAATGATAGAGAGATAATTGTAGGAGTGGTTGGATTAGGATATGTTGGTCTTCCACTTGCTGTAGAAAAGGCTAAGGCGGGATTCAAAACCATTGGATTTGATGTACAACAAGAAAAGGTGAATCTTGTTAATCAAGGCGTCAATTACATCGGCGATGTTGTTGACTCTGAATTAAAAGAGTTAGTTAAATCAGGCATATTATCTGCAACAACTGATTTCAGTTTTATAAAAGATGTGGATTTTATTGCTATCTGTGTACCAACACCACTTGATAACCACCAACAACCAGATATCAGTTTCGTAAAAAAAAGTACTGAGGCAATTTCAAAATATTTAAGAAAAGGGACAATGGTTGTATTAGAATCTTCAACGTATCCAGGAACTACTGAGGAATTAGTAAAACCAATTTTAGAACATGGGTCAGGACTAATATGTGGGACTGATTTTTATTTAGGCTTTTCACCTGAAAGGGTTGATCCAGGGAATTCAGTATATCATACAAAAAATACACCTAAGGTTGTTGGCGCAATTGGTGAAGATGCAACAGAAGTTATTGCTACAATGTATAGAGCGGTACTGGACGGAGACATTCATGAAGTTTCTTCGCCGGCAGTAGCAGAGATGGAAAAAATTTTAGAAAATACATATAGAAATATCAATATAGGTTTAGTTAACGAAATTTGTATATTATGCGAAAAAATGGGAATCTCTGCATGGGAAGTAATTGATGCAGCAAAAACAAAACCTTTCGGATATCAGGCTTTTTATCCAGGTCCTGGGCTTGGAGGGCACTGTATTCCATTAGATCCATATTATCTAACATGGAAAGCAAGAGAATACGGATTTCATACTTCTATGATTGAGAATAGTATGATTATTAATGACAAAATGCCCGAGTACTGTGTTGAAAGATGTTATAAAATTCTTAATAAACAAAAGAAAGCAATGGCAGATTCTAAGATACTAGTACTTGGAGTTGCCTATAAAAATGATATTGATGATTACAGAGAAAGTCCTGCATTAAAATTAATAGATTTATTAAAAAAAGAAGATGCTATTGTTGATTTCTATGATCCATATATTTCTGAATATAAATATCATGAAGAAATATATCATGGTATTAATGAAATTAATGCCAATGTATTAAAAAAATTTGATTTGGTCATTATAGCAACAGCACATAAATCTTATGATTTAAAGATGATTCAAATTAATTCAAAATTGATTTTTGATACAAGAAATGCTATGAAGAATTGCATTGATAAAAGAAATATTGAATTACTGTGATATTTATTTATCTTAATACTATTTTTCTAAATAATTTAAGTTGATATAGATTTATAGATTATTAACTTATTACTGAAAGGAATAAAAAATGAATATATTATTAATTTCATACGGGAATTATGAATATGATGGTAGACTAAGAGAATTATGTAAGGTTTTTGATCATATAGGGAACCTTTATGTATTTTCAAGAGGCATAAATACAAAAATTGTAAATCATAGATTATATACTGGGAAAAATTATTTCAACTTTATTATCAAATGTATTTGTTATAGCAAGAAAATAGGAAAAAGTTTTGATTTAATAGTGTTAGATAATAGAAAATCTATTATTCCTGGATTTATTATATCTAAATTAATCAATTGCAAATCGATTATTTATGATTGCAGAGAGTTATATATATCAAATGAGATTAAACACTTTATAGGGAAGTTAGGCTGTAAAATAGAAAAGAAATGCATCAAAAATGCTGAAATTGTTATTGCTGCAAATATTCATAGAGCTGAAATAATGAAAGAAATATACAATTTAAAAAAGCAACCATTAGTTTTTGAAAATTATCGTTCATTAGAATATTCAAAAATTTATAGTAATAACACAAAAGATAAGTTCAATAATTATTTTAATGAAGGTGAAATACGTATTATATCAACGTCGGGTTGTGATGTTGAAAGATTAAATGATGTATTAGTTAAGAATATTAATAAAATATCTGTTCCATGCAAGCTTTTTTTAGTAGGTAAAAACAATCCGCAACATGAATTAAATATTAAAAGGATTATAAAAGAAAAACATTTAGATAATGTTTACATATTAGGCATTCTTAATCAAGATGAGCTTAAATATCTAATTAGTAATTGCCATATTGGAATCGTGAATTATAATCAAAGTGACATGAATAATAAATATTGCGCCTCTGGTAAAATTTTTGAATTCTTATATGAAGGAATTCCTGTTGTAACTACTACAAATATAACTCTAAAAACAGTATGTGATGAGTACAATATAGGTGCCTACGACGACCAATTTTATTCTGCTATTAATGAAGTTATTAAAAATTATGCTTTTTATAAAAGAAATGTCTATAATTTTACAAAAGAAAACCGTATAGAAGATAACAATAAAAATTTTATTATATCTTTAAAAGAAGAACTTAAAAGAAGAAAGAATGAATTATGAATATGAAAAAAAGTAAAAGCAGTGTAAAGGCAGTAATGATGTTGTTTTTCTTAACTATAGTTACAAAAATTGTTGGATTTTTGAAAACGTCAATCACTGCAGCTTCATTTGGAGTAAGTATAGAAACAGATATCTATAATTTAGCTGATGGAGTTGTAAATCAAATCTTCAGTTCTTTTTCAGCAGCAATTGTTGTTATAATATTACCAATATACTTAGCTCAAAAACACAAAAATGAAAATGAAGGTAAAATATTTGCTAGAAGCTCTTATTATAGTTTAGCATTATTTTCAATTTTTTTAGTTGGAATATTATATTTTTTAAATCCTTACATAGTGGATATAATGGGGTACTCATATAATGCTGAGTATAAAGAACTTTTTGTAAATTATCTTCAAATTTTGGAACTCGGAATATCATTTTCGATTATAACAGGCGCATTACAAGCAATATTGAATGCAGAAAAAATATATGGATTTCCTTCTATTTGTGCAATGGTCAACAGCTTTATTGTTATACTGCTGATTTTATTATTTAAAAATACAATAGGTTTATGGGCGATAGTAATCGCTTCACCTATAGCATATATTGCTCAAATCATTATATTAAGATATAAGACAAATAAATATTTATCCGCAAAAGTTAACGATATATCGTTTGATCAAAATATCAAAAAATTATTTACGAAGATGTTCCCTTTATTTATTGGAAACGCAACATTAGAAATAAACAGTTTTATCGATAAATACTTTTTATCAGGAATCAAAGGTGGTGTACTGTCATCTGTATCGTATGCAAATACGATTTTAGTTTTTGCAACAAATATCATTATGTTACCTTTAAGTACTGTACTTTTTACGGATATATCGACTTTACGTATTAATGGTGAAACTGATAAAATAAAAAAAATCGTAAAAAACACACTTTTAGGTGTTATTGCAATTTCATTACCAATTACATTAGTATTTGTTATTTGTTCAGAACAAATTATCTCAATTTTATTTGGTTATGGTAAATTCAATGAAACTGCAATTAAACTCACATCTTCAGCCTTATCCATTTATGGAATTACAATTGTTTTTCATATTATTAAATATGTCCTTAATAGAGTTCTTTACGCTTTTTTGGACACAAAAACACCAATGAAAATAGGAATTTTTACAGTACTAATTCATATTTTTCTTGTTACCATTTTAGCAAAAAAATATGGTATGCAAGGAATTTTAATAAGTAATGTGCTAGATGTAATAATTAGTACAACTTTAACATATTTAATTATTTCAAAAAATTATTTTAATCTACAGTTGTGGAAAGACTTTGGTATTCTATTTTCTTTACTACTAGCTTTTAGTGTATCTGCTATTTCTATTATCACAATTAAATATTTTATAAATGTCAATGTATTCATAAACTTTATCCTTTATTCATTAACAGGGTTAATTGTTTATTTACTTATTATTATCTTTTTTCAAAGAAAATTTGTATTCACTATGATGAACAATTTAAAAAACATGAGAAAAAAAGATAATTAAACTTGTATTTAGATTAGAAAATGCATTTATTCATATAATATCGTTTTATTTTAAATATATACTATTAAATTTAAAATCTTAGTATATTATAAAATCTATAAAATAAAAATCTATTATAATATACTAATATATTCAAAAAGGAATGTTATTCTATACAAAGAAAAATTGATTTCACACTATTCTTTCAAGGAGGAAATGTTTATGAAAACAATAATGTTAGTATTTGGAACACGCCCTGAAGCAATTAAAATGTGCCCACTGGTAAACGAATTGAAAAAACATAACGAATTAAAGACTGTAGTCTGTGTAACAGGTCAGCATAGACAAATGTTAGATCAGGTATTACATACTTTCGATGTTATACCTGATTTTGATTTATCAATTATGAAAGAAAAACAAACGTTATTTGATGTCACAACCAATATCTTAAATTCCATTAAAACAGTATTAGAAACAGTTAATCCTGATATTGTACTTGTTCATGGAGATACTTCTACAACTTTTGTTACAGCATTAGCATGCTTCTATTTACAAATCCCTGTTGGACATGTGGAAGCAGGTCTCAGGACATACGATATTTTTTCGCCTTTCCCAGAAGAATTTAATAGACAGGCCGTTAGTATTATTTCATCTTACAATTTTGCACCTACAGAGAAAAGTAAGCAAAATTTGATAAATGAAGGAAAAAAAGAAAGTTCAATTTATGTTACCGGAAATACTGCAATTGATGCTTTAAAAACAACTATAAAAGATAACTATATTCATCCAGAGTTAGATTGGGCTAGAGGCTCAAGACTCATTTTATTAACAGCACATAGAAGAGAGAATTTGGGTGAGCCAATGCATCATATGTTTAGAGCAATAAGAAAAATCATTGAAGAACATAGAGATGTAAAAGTGATTTATCCAATCCATATGAATCCTCTTGTAAGAAAGGCTGCTGAGACGGAATTAGGAGATTGTGATAGAATTCATATCATAGAACCTTTAGATGTACTAGATTTTCATAATTTCATAGCACGAAGTTATATGATTTTAACTGACAGTGGTGGAATACAAGAGGAAGCTCCATCATTAGGTAAGCCTGTTTTAGTGATGAGAGATACAACTGAAAGACCTGAAGGAATTAAAGCAGGCACCTTAAAATTAGTTGGAACAGATGAAGAATCTATTTATAGAAATTTTAAATTATTATTAGATAATCAAGAAGAATATAATAAGATGTCTCGTGCCTCCAATCCATATGGTGATGGTACTGCAAGTGAACGTATAGTAAATATATTAATCACAATGTAAAGGAATGTGGGATAATATGATAAATAACCTTAAATATTATAAAAAGATATGGTTGCAAAAAAGAATGGATAGAATTGCTTTATATATTAGCATTTTACTCTTTTCATTAAGCAATTTAGGTTTTTTTAAAATGATTTTTAATATATGTGGACTAGGCGATTATTCTACTATTGTATCAGTATTTTTATTTTGTATATTGGATATTATCTTGTTGGTAAATTACCTTTTTACTTTAAATTATAGCAATATAAAAAGCCTTTATATTTTAATAATGACCAATATAATATACTGTTTTCCAAATTTTGTTAAATTGGATATTTATTTAATCATACAATATATAGTTTTTGTTTTACCTTTCACTTTAGTGATTGGTTTTATATATAATAAGAACGCTATATCAATATTCTTTAATTATACTGAAAAATTATCAAAATATATTTTTTTTCTTGCTATAATATACACTATTATACTTTTTTCAGGTAGTTTTACATATAATGGATATGTACGGTTAGATGTATTTTCATATGGAGATATAGCATATGCACTTTTACCTTTTCTTATTTCAGATCTTATGTATTTTATTGACACTAAAAAGAAAATTATTTTGTTTAGATGTGTATTTTACTTTGTTGTAATTATCTACACTGGGACAAGATCAGCAATCATGTGTTGTGCATTAGCATATATAATTTGTTTTTTTATATTTTTTACAAAATCTAATAAGAGTAAAAAAGAAGTTATGAATATCATGTTAAGGATAGTAATAATTTGCTTAATATTATTTGGATTAATAAATGCTTTTTTACCAGAAGGTTCCAGATTAAATGTTGTAAAAGATAATTTTATATATGAATTAGGTAATAAAAATAAATTATATGTATATGATGTTATTAACAAACAAACAAAAGATATAAATAGTGTTTTCGAATATAACATTGTTAATAATTCTTATACTAAGGATGAAACTGAGAAAATTCTTCATGATGATATAAAAAATAAAACAGGGAAGTATATAATAGTGGAGGATAATAAAAATAATGAAGCAGAGCAATTTACTTATAAATATAATAGACCTAATCTATGGAACACAGCATTTAAAGAATTTCTAAAGCATCCTGTTTTTGGTAATGGAATTTTCCATTACCAAAGTAAGTATGTTGGAACCTTTCCACATAATTTAGTACTTGAAATTATGGCTGATTTTGGTCTAATAGGACTTTTCGTGATTATCTGGTTTATATATGGTATAATTCAAAATTTATTTAAATCTATAAAAAGAGGTAATAATTCAGATTGGAAGTTGTATGTTTTTATATTATCTTATTTTCCACAGTATATTTTATATACTACTTTGTATAATAATGGGATTTTCATTTTTAGTATTCTTGCACTAGTATATTCTATATTAATAAATAAGAAAAAAGGAATACTTTAATATGGATAAAATATTACAAAAAAGTGTATTTAATTACTATTTGTCTGTTAATTATAATAATCCTTATAATAATTACGTTAAGGTATTAAATAAAAAATACTATTTAGGCTATTCCAATTATACTGAAGTACAGGTAGAAAATAAATATGATCAAGAAATAATTATTATTGGGCTTTGTATTGACTCTCACGGTGAAATAGAAAAAAAACAAATAGCAAAAGAAATGTTAGAAAACTCGAATAATAGTATAAATAAACTTTATAAATATTCTAATAGATTTGCAGGGAAATATGTGGTTATTTATTCCTTAATTGAAAAAAAAGATAATAAATATCATACATATATTTTTGGTGATGCCACAGTATCTATGCAGATAAATTATGCTTTTATTGATGACAATTTAGTTTTATCTTCAATAGATAACTTGATTGCATCACATAATAATTTAAAACAATCGTCATACTCCAAAAAAATTAGAGACGCATCAGATTATCTACAAGCATTGCCAAATAATTTAACTATGTTCGATGAAATAAAAGCATTATTACCCAATCATTACTTAGATGTTAATAATAAAATACCTATTAGAGTTCCTATATATAATGAGTGTAATAATATAGATTCAATGGCCGTGATAAGCAAAACTATTTCTTTAGTTAATAATATAGTAAAAGAATATTCTAATTATTATAATTTAGTATGTCCACTCAGTGGAGGTCTTGATAGTAGAATGAATTTATCATTTTTGTATAGAAATGTTGAATCTTTTAATTGTTATACATTTTCTCATAATTGGTTAAATGATGATTCAGAAGATATACGAATACCTAAATTAATTTGTAAACAACTTAAAATAAAGCATATTTTGATACCTGAGCTTAATATTTCTCAAAAAGAATTAAGCACTATAAAATATTTAATTGGTGATTATCATTCAAATTTAACTATCCAATTAGCTTATATGTATAAGTCTTTTTTTTCTAATGAGGCGATGATAAATGGAGATATTGCTGGACAAGTTGGAAAAAGTAGTTTAAGTCGTAATATTCCTTATTTTCTAGCAAATCCAAGCTTTTTTTGTTGCAAAATACATAATTATGAACAATTATGCAAAAATGAATTTAAAAATTATATAAATAACATTAAGGAGGTTAATGATATAAAATTAATTCATGATCTATTTGCCATTGAAAGCCGCTGTTCTCGATGGTCATCCCAAAGAGAAATGATTTATAGTGTATGTGGTATAAATTCATTGAATATTTATAATTGTAGAGAAGTTATTCTTATGTGGTGTTCACTGTCAAGAAGGTTGAGAATGAATAAATATATTCACACTCAGATAATATCAAAACAGCTTCCTCAAATTGAAGATATTACTATAGATAAACATCCTAATTATAATTTGCAATCATTTATTAAATCGCATTGGATTTTATTCTATATAGGTGTTTATTTAAAACACTGGTTGAAACTATAGTAAAAAAGCTCCTTAAAGGTTTTGATTAAGTTTTAATTATACTCTTTATAGGAGCTTTTTTTGTAGTATGGTTCGTAAGCAATCTAAAAAACACTCTACCAGAAAGAAAAAAGATATGTGATAATAAGCATGTAGAAAAGGTAGGTGTAAAAATAACAAGAGAAGGAAGAGACTGGGATACCCTCATAAAACAGTTCATCAAAAGGTAAGCGGTCTAAAATCAACACATATTCAAAAGAAGAGGCAGATATCCTTGATTAACAGGTGTCTGCCTTTTTTTGCACTACATGATTTCTGTACATTATGATGCCAGGGCATCAGTCGCTCTAACTCGCATTCACCTGCTTCTTCCATTAGCGGAATTTCCTCCAATAGATGATTCAAGTAGCGCCTCGGTATCAGCCCATTCTCTTTCGCACTCTCTACGAGGCTTCACCCAATGGCAGACAGAGCCTATATCACCGCGCTGCTTTGTGCTCCTCTGGCACTGCCCATGAACATACTGTCCTTTCTTCCTATGATCACTGGCTTCTGACTGCATTCTGCCAGATTGTTTGTCAACTCCAGCCTGCCATCTTCCAGGAATGTATACAGTTGCTCTTTATTCGTTCTCGCATATTGTATTGCCTTTTATAATTCACGCTTTTCTGATACCTCATCTACGATTTCATCAAGGTACGTGAAAAAAGATCATTCAGCTTTGGACGTATGTCTGTTTCACACCTTTCCCTGATCAGGATATACTCTTCCCACATTCTTTTCGGATCTTACTGTCCGTTTTGAATATGCCCTTATATCTTTATATGACTTCTTTCGCTTCATCACTCTGCAGATAACCATGGTAATCTTTCAGGAATTCCGTTGCGATTTTTCCGCTCCTTCCTCCTTTGTGGACATAAAGCACGATATTTTTTCTGCTGCCCCCCTGTTCGGAACATCCAGATATAGGTCTGCTTCAGCTGACTGCCTTTTCTGCCATCTGTAAATACATAGTGATGTATCTCATCTGCATAAATGATATCCTCCTCCAGTAGTCTTCTATGCATATACCTATAGACCTTTTCCAGATATTGATCACTGCTGTCTATCATCCATTTTGCGTATGTATGTCTTGGGAACAGGATACCCTCCTGCTTCATGCTCTGCTCGATCTATATATTGGCACTCCCTTACTATACTTCATATCCATCAGAAAAGACACCAGTCTTGCGGATGCTGGCAATTTAGGAAACAGCGTTACTGGCCCTGCGGCCTTGATCACAGTTCTTTTTTCTTTCTTTTGACAGCTTCGACAGGCATATACAGGGATCCTATGGATGATCAGCTTCTTTTGTGCAGGTATCATCACCAGCTCCATTTTTCCGTCAACACGAATCTGATGTAGTTTACCTCCGCATATCGGACAATCCTTATTTTCCAGATTATGATCACGATATTCCTTTTCAATATCTCTTGGCAGGTTATCCATTGTGTATTTTTTCTTTTTACGATGTACTCTTTTCACTGGATTTTTCATACATCTTCTACTGGTTCTTTTTCAGCTGCTCTGTATAGAATTCTATATTCTTCTCCAGAACTGCGTTCTTCTGCCATAGTGTCTGACACATGTTGACTATCTCTTCTTTGGTAAGTTTATCATAATCCATCCTGCAGGACACCTCTATCTTTACTCATTCAGTATAACAGGAGAATATGTAAAATTTAAGTATGATCTACATTTTTCGTTAGAATATGCGTTTCGAGGTTTCTTTGAATACTCGCTTCTGTTCGATGGATAGTCCCAACAATAGCCAGCGCAGTTCCGGCTTTGTGATAGCCATCACTTCCTCTTTTGACTTTGGCCACTGGTATTTGCTTTCTAGCAGCATCTTTGTAAGTAGCTCAAATCCGTTCAGATCAAAGTGCAGTACTTTTATTGCATCTTTTTTTCGATTACAGAAGAGAAATACGGATTCTGAAAAAAGATCAAGTCCTTCCATCCGTGATACGATCCTTACACATCCCTCGATCCCTTTCCTGAAATCTATACTGCCACATATGATGTAGAAATGCTCTACATGTTTGATATCGATAAGCATTAGCGGATGAGGATATGGATATCTTTCAGAAACTGCTTATTCGTATCTGGTGTAACTTTGATACGTACGCCATTGACCTCAAGTTGAAGGAACGGCTGTTTCCTTTTCTGCAATTTGACCTCGGCTACTGCTCCGACAAAATCCTGTCTGCTCTGTTTATAGTATGTCTGTAGCTCCGCTACACCTACATTATGTTTACGGTAGAATTCATTTACTGACTCTGTAGATTCTCTTTTGATGAGCTGTTTTATGAGGGTATCCCAGTCTCTTCCTTCTCTTCTCATTTTTACACCTACCTTTTCTACATTTTATTATCACATATCTTTTTTCTTTCTGGTAGTGTGTTTTTAAGATTGCTTACATATCATTTCGCCGCTAGCATCTGCCAGAAAACGAAAACAAGACATCGATTCTAAAAAAACAGACAGACTTGATCCGATTGCCATCTCTAAAGTATACTATGATCGCCAGGAGATGCGGTTACATGAAGTTCAAGATGATTGATTTTGCGATTGAAACGTACCCTGGATGCGATTATGATGATATTGAATTCAAGATATTACAGGACCTGTTAGAGAAAGTTGAGATGACCAGAAAGGATGCGGATGAAACCCTACAGAAAATAATTCAGATTGCGGAAACGATAAACGAATATTATCTTATTTTAAGCATAGATGAAATCGGTCCTAACCTGGCATCTAGAATATTGGCAGAAATAGGTGATATAAAGCGATTTAAGATACGGGAAGCATTGATACCTTATCTTGGCTTAGATCCGAATATCAATCAGGAAAATTGGATGGTGATCGTTTATCTATCTCAAAGAAGGGAAACAAGAGATTACGATGTCTACTGTATTTAGCGGTTACATGTAATATAAGGCTAAAGAAAGAAAATCCTATCCATCAGTTTTATCAAAAGAAAAGGCAGCAATTGAACCCGTTAAATTCAAAAGCCGCCAAGGTTGCATGTACCGCCAAACTTATCAAAATTATTTACGGTATGTGCAAGAACAATACTATCTTTCAAAGATAGCTTATTTATATTACTTTCTTTTTGTCGTAAGCAAATTGTCATCTGATAAATAAATGAAATTTTCTTAGATTTAGGCTTGATTTTCATTATCTAATTTTTATATGTTTTTATCTTTACTCTTTATGCTTCTACTGTATTCATTATGATAAGTTGATTCTGAATAAGATTCCAGTTTCTACATCTCTTGTCCATTTTTTACTGAGGTTCTGTATTGCTAAATAAAGCATTTTTCTCAAACTATCATCGTTTGGAAAAACAGTTTTTGTTTTAGTGACCTTTCTGAACTGTCTGTTCAGTCCTTTGATTGCATTTATCGTGTAAATGATTTTACGTATTTCAACCAAATAATCAAAGTATGTACTCAATATATCCCATTTCTTTTCCCAGCTACATACTACGGTTGGATATTGTTTACCCCATTTATTGAAAATTTCTAACTGATTCAATGACTGTTCCTCAGTATTTGCTTGGTATACACTCTTAAATCCTTCATGAAATCTTCGATGTGTTTATAACTCAAAAAACGTGGGCTGTTGCGGATTTGGTGGATAATACAACACTCTGTATACGTGCCTTTGGATAGACCGCTCCTATGGCTTCTCTGAAGCCTGTAAGACCATCCACACAGAATAAGGAAACTTTCTTAACTCCTCTACTTTTCAGCTCATTCAGCACTCCCATCTAATATTTAGCTGACTCACTGGTCCCTACCCATAAACCTGAAACTTCCTTCATTCCTTCTCGTTGATGCCCAAGACAACATATGTAGCCTTAGTCACAATCTGGTGGTCTTCTCTGATTTTATAGTGGATTGCATTATGAATATAAACGAATAGAAGACTTCTAACGGACGATTCTGCCATTCCGTCACCTCAGGTAAAATGCGCACGCTAATCTTGCTTACGAGACCTTCCGAAATTTATACATCGTATAATCCTTTGATCTGATCCTTGATATAGCTTGTAGACATTCCTATGGCGTATAAGGAAAGAATACGTTCTTCAATACCATCTGCGTTTCTCTGAGATTTTCCAATGATTTGAGGCTCAAATTTTCCATTATGATCACACAGTACTTTTCACATCCACTTCACCTAATTTTGTTTTCATTGTCCATTTCACAGTGCCATTGCGGTAGTTTTTCTCCTTACTTATCTTTGCAATTATCAAAAGAATTATTAAATTTATGAATTAAATCATATTCAAAACTTTAAATCTTATCTAATGATTTGAAATTGTACATTTTATCAAAATAATTCTGATACTCCCCACTCAAAATATTCTCCCACCATTCTCTATTATGCAAATACCATTCAATTGTCTGCTGAATACCTGTATCAAAATTATACTTAGGCTTCCATCCCAATTCACTTTCAAGCTTTGTAGGATCAATTGCATAACGACGATCATGACCTTTTCGATCTTCTACATATTTAATGAGACTTTCTGGTTTGTTCAATGCCTTCAATATTGTCCTAACTACTTCAAGATTTGTTCGTTCATTATGACCACCGATATTATATACTTCCCCTACACGCCCCTTACGTATAATAAGATCAATCGCTACGCAATGATCGTATACATGCAGCCAGTCACGTACATTATCTCCTTTTCCATAAACCGGTAGGCTTTTGTCCACAAGTGCTCTGGAAATCATCAACGGTATCAGTTTTTCAGGGAAATGATATGGTCCATAATTATTTGAGCAACGTGAAATTGTAACAGGCAAATTAAATGTTCTATGATATGCTAGCACAAACAAATCTGCAGATGCCTTTGCACTACTGTATGGACTTGATGTGTGAAGTGGCGTTTCTTCTGTGAAAAACAGATCTGGACGATCTAATGGAAGATCACCATATACTTCATCTGTTGATACCTGATGATATCGCTGTATTCCATATGTTTTACAGGCATCTAGCAAGGTTGTTGTACCTATTACGTTTGTTTTTACAAAAATCGTAGGATCCTCTATAGACCGATCCACATGACTCTCGGCCGCAAAATTTACAACAATATCAAACTTTTCTTTCTTAAAAAGATCAAAGATGAATCTGCGATCAGCTATATCTCCTTTAATAAATCGATAATTTTTTTTATCTTCCACTGGCTTGCATGTTTCCAGATTTCCTGCGTACGTTAAATTATCTAAATTCACAATTATATCCTCTGGATAGCGTCCTACCATATAATGTACAAAATTACCGCCGATAAATCCAGCTCCTCCTGTCACCAGTATTTTCATAATTCTCCTCCTTCATCTTGCTTTTTCAGCCACTCTGCCGTCTTTCTCAATGAAGCTCTAAAATCACAGTTGCATTCAAATCCTGTATCTTCAAATAAAGCATCAAGATCTACCTTTGAATAATCTGCATATGTCACATCATTATAGGTACCAAAAGGAAGTTCCAGATCTGAATCTAGCACACACTTCATCTCTGTCATATTATCTCGAAAAGTCGCAATTCTACGATGCCCTATATAATATGTTTTGAAAGGAACCCCGTGTTCTCCTGCAGCTATTAGTCCATGTACTGTATCTTCGATATAGACCCAATCATTTGGTGTGTCACCGTCAATCAGAGAGAGTTGCTCATGTTTAAAAAACTTTCGGATTAATGTATTTACAGCCTTTGAGGATTGATCTCCCACTCCGAACGTATTTGCAAGCATTACAATATTCCCAAGTAGGTTATTACGTCGTAATATATTCATTGATATATCTGCAGCATACCGCTTTGCCAAACCATACAGATCTGAATTAACTTCCACAGGTACATCTTTCATAAATTTATAATGAGATATCGAACCACAGAATACAAAATTTCCGGGTCGTATCTGCACTAGCTTATCAAGCAGTTTTTTTGTCATTTGTATATTGGAGTCTTGAATTGCATAATCATTTAAATCACTACCGCCGAGTTTTCCAGCCCAGCCCAGATGATATACAATATCCAAATCATGTAAATCATGTGCATCTAAAGCATCAAAATTTTGTTTATCAACAAGTATTGGAGTAAAGTTTTTATTCATCCCCAGTTCTACCATCCCTTGTGGAAATACATCAACACCATAGACGATATTACCTCGTTTCAAAAATTCTGCTGCCAGGGATCTTCCAATAAAACCTCCCGCTCCTGTTATTAATACTGTTTTCATAATTGTCTCTTCACTTGATTTTTAAGTATGACATCTTCCACAAGTGCAATCTGACGAAGAATATCACCATATTCTTCATTTCGGATTGCTTGTTCTTCTACACATTGATAGAATTGCACAAGTGATTTACGGAAGGTATCATCTGGTTCCAATATTTTTGTAGTGATTTCATTATTTATATTGATCTGAATCTCACATGACAATGAATCTGGAGCACTGAATATACGTCCTGTATAGATTGTACCAATACTTCCCCAGATTTCCAAATCACATTTATACCCATTATCCATACCAAAAGATATTTGAGCAATACTAGATTCATTAGAGAGTTGAACAGAGCCATATAGGTCAATGTCTTGTTCATTGAAAATTAGCTTGGCTGCATCTACATGGATATCATTTCCTATCATCAACTGCATCAGTCGTATCGGATATCCTCCGCAGTCTAATAGGGCGCCACCACCCAGGGCTTTATTATATCGAAAATCATTCGCCGGTCGTTTTGGAAAGCCGAAATTCCCCCGAATCAGACGTATGTCTCCAACGATACCCTCATCAATCATTTTTTTGATTTCATCTATCTGATTATGATAGATGAACATGTAGTTTTCGTGAATCGCCAGATTATTCTGTTTTGCCAAGGAACAAAGTTCTTTTGTATGTTCAACACAAGTAGTAGATGGCTTTTCTAGAAAAACATGTTTTTTATTTTCAAGTGCTAGCTTAGCCCATTTATAGTGCAAAGCAGGAGGAAGTGGCAAGTAGATTGCATCTATGTCTGGTGATGTTATCAAATCATAATAACTGTGATAAATAATCCCGCCATATTGATTCGTAAATCGCTCAGCCTTACTAATTTCCTGTTTGATAATCTCCTCTTTTACGTCTCCTGACCATTCCTGCTTATTGGCGACTGCAATTCCACTGAAAACAAATTTATCGCTCAAATGAAATAATGCCGGCATAAACCTACGAAATGCAATTTCAGAAGGACAAATGACACCAATTCTTATTTTATCCATTATTAAACCTCCCACGTTGATAATAAGTTTCTTAATTGTATATTCAGACAGTTGTTAATTAAATTCATGTGGTTCAAAGCAGCATAAGATACTAAAAAATATCCATTTGGTAGTTTTGGCAATTGTTCATATGGAATTTCCATTAATATATTTCGATTTTCCTCATGGTAAAATCGCCCACCCTCTTCAGATAGAATAGAATCAAAAAGGATGCCTGTATTCGTCTTTAGATTTATCTCAAATAACTTTTCTATTTCATTTTGTTCAAACATAGCAGAAGCTTCTTTTTGTATGGTAGGTCCTACTTCTATTGTATCAAAACACCCTATTTCTGGTATGATCTGTACCAAAAATTTACGTACGCCATACTGTATTGTAGAAATTAGTCCAAAAACCGCTATACCATTTGCTTCAAATAATGGCTGTGACCATTTTGTTACTTCTCTACCTTCAATTTCTATTTCACAAAAAATGACCTTATAAGGAAAATCTTCCCGACAATCAATACCTTCATCTTGAATATCCCAATTTTTAATTTCATCCAAACGTATAAGCTCGCTGCAATTATCATGAAACATCTTATAATTGTTCATAGCATGATAAATTTCTACAATTTCTTCCACATATCCATCATATGTAACTGACTTTAGAAAGGCTTGTTCTTTTATGCTCTGCCTTTCCTTTATAAGAGGAAGGTTGGAAAGAACTGTTCTGGTATCCATATTGACTAGATTTCTATAATTCATTAATTCTTTGATTTGTGATAACGTCATCCACTTAAATCTTTTTTCAACAATAACATCCTCATTCTCATCTAACAGCAATATCATATTTCTATTTCGTTTACGATAGAATCTAGCAGATTGTTCAGATTGAATCTGATCACATAATATCGTATAGTTGTCCGCATGCAGAAAATAATCTAGATATAAAGGCTTAGCCCCTCCATGTTTTTGCATAAAGTTGCTTTTTGTCGCCTGTATAGTAGGTGATATCTGCACACAATTGATGTTCCCAGGTTCAATTTTGGCCTGCATAAGATAATGTCGCTCCTTGTTGAAGTCTTTGCATAAAATACCCAAATAGCCAATCTCCGGCTGTATGAAAATAGGTTGTTCCACGGCAACACCATTTACAGTACCTCGGATACCTGCAATACTAAAGAAGGAATAATCCGTGTTATGAATTTGACCTTTTTCTTCATCATAATACCAGAAACCACTATCGCTAAGTTTAATCTTTTGAATTTTCACTACTGTTGTTGAATTAAGTTCCTGTATCCAGGCCAGTATATCTTCTGTTTTTTCCATCACGTTACCTATTAGTAAAAACGCACGCCGTCAAGCAGTTTTTGGAGATGACGCCCATAAGGTGATTTTCCAAATTTTTCAACAGCTGCTTCAAGCTCAGATCTTCCTATCCACCCAGAAGTAAAGGCGACTTCCTCTGGAGCTGATATCTTAATACCTTGTCTTTTTTCAATCGTTTGTACGAAATCTGCCGCTGATAACAAATCATCCATTGTTCCAGTATCTAACCAAGCAAATCCTCGTCCCAGCAATTCTACATCCAGATTTCCATTTTCTAGATAAATACGGTTTAAATCTGTTATTTCGAGTTCACCTCGAGCACTAGGTTTTACCTGCTTTGCATATTCGACGACTTGTTCATCATAAAAATACAAACCTGTTACAGCATAATTAGATTTTGGCTCTGCAGGTTTCTCTTCCAAAGATAATACTTTTAAATTATCGTTAAACTCGACAACTCCAAAACTACGTGCATCTTCAACGAAATAACCGAATATTGTTGCTCTGCCTTTATTGGAAGCAGCATTCAATAAACGTTTTACTAAGCCATTGCCATAGAAAATATTGTCACCCAGAACCATTGCACAACTATCGCCGTTTATGAAATCTTCTCCAATTAGAAAAGCCTGAGCCAAGCCTTCGGGCTTCGGCTGTTCTTTATAGGAAAGATGAATACCGAATTGACTACCATCTCCTAGCAGGCGTTCAAAATTTGGTAAATCTTGCGGTGTGGATATAATCAAAATATCGCGTATACCTGCCAACATTAACGTAGAAAGCGGGTAGTAGATCATTGGTTTATCATAGACTGGAAGCAATTGCTTGCTTGTTACGGTAGTCAGCGGATATAGCCTTGTTCCGCTTCCTCCTGCTAATATAATACCCTTCATTTTCTGCCTCCTCGTAATAATTTTTCTTTTAACAAATAATAATATTCTTTTTCGCATAGAATATTGAAAAATAATATAAACAAAAACGAACTTATTGTTATTAAGGTAGCAAATATAAACCAGGTGATGAAATCATTAACATTTATAATAAATATATAACGATAGCTCAAAATAATTATTAGCATCAAAATAATATTTCTTATTATTCTAATTAATGTAGTCCTTATCGAGTTTTTAATGATATAATCATTATTATATTTCATTAATTCAATACTTCTAAAGCAATGTGAGCATATAGTACCTAAAAGCACACCTTCTATCCCAAACTTAGAGACTAAAATCAAGGAAACAATTATATTGATGCCCGCCTCTATAAAAGCGCCTTTTTGGGTTTGCTTATAATGACCTGAAGCATTTATCAAGGTTAATGCGGGTGTTCTTATCATATATATTAGCCCCATTAAACAAAAAGTTAATGCAAGATTCAATCTTATATAATTTGCATCAGTTATTCCTTGCGTGTATATATTCAAAAAGGGAATAAATAAAATCACAAGTGATGTAAAAAGTGCAAATGTTAGTATAAAATACAAAAACTCATATATGCTATAATACTCCCTCGTCATACTTGATTTATCTGTTACAAGAATCCTTCCAAATAAGGGTGTTACAGCATTTAGTAATGAATTCAGTAAGCCAATTATTACATTGAGAACCAGATTATATACTGTATATACACTTATTTCACTTAATGGAATTTTAAAAATTGTTAGTACGACTATATCAGTATTCAAAACAACCATTCCTGCTATTTGATGTGATAAGACGGACCATCTATCCGATAATTTCTCAGTTAATGGTGTTACATCAAAGTTCAAGTATCCATAATGATTTTTAACATATATATATATTAGAAACATTCTAAAAATATATATCAATGTGGCAAAAAACTTAACAGTTAAAATAGTAAAATTCATTCTAATTAGAGTAATAGTAACTACAATATTTAATATTGTCCCAATACATTGAACATAATTAATAACATATAGCTTTTGATCAGCAGTTAACAAAACTCTATATTTTCCAAGAAAAAAATAGTCAAATATACTGCTTAAGGAAAGTATACAAATCATCCATACCACAGTACAGTAATCTACTTGACCAGAAACAAATAAAGGATATATTATAAGCAAAATAATTACTAAAAATATAAATAAACTTGAAGCATCTGCACTAAGTGTGGGTAGAAATCATCTAAGCTCATAAGATAGTTTGATTTCATAGTATAACCGGGAACATACGATCATGATCATATCGATAAGATTCTGTATATTCCTGAATCCATATG
>NZ_JANGCA010000290.1:0-279 GCF_024463855.1 Clostridium sp. DFI.1.208
CGAACGAATTCTTATCACAGAAAGTTTGATGCGAGTACGCAAAACATTTCTCCTTTTCACCTTTATGGAAGCAGCCACTTTCTGGATCTATAGCGCTTTCTGTAATTGTTTTAGTTGAAGTTTTTTTTACTTCTTCACCCGTTTCTTCATCATGTACATATTCTGTATGTACCATTGAATCAAAGGACTCTTTACCTATACATTCTCTATCCTCGATGATTTCAACCAACAGATCATCTTCGTATTTCTTTTTGAGAATCTCTACTTCTTTTTTGACAC
>NZ_JANGCA010000291.1:0-279 GCF_024463855.1 Clostridium sp. DFI.1.208
CATACACATGAAAGCTTGAATTTACTTTTATCAGAAAACTGTTTTACGTATCATCTGCATAGCTTGTATAATACAATTATAATACAGGTTGAAAATTAAAGCTTGATCGGAGTAGCTATTCGCTTTTTCACAAACAGATGTAAATCTGATTCATAGGAACAGTAAATGCTGATGGTGATTACATTAGCTTTTCCATTGTCTCCAGATTAGCTCTTACTATTAGATAACATATATCTTTATTCAATTTTGCGTAGGTATGCGTTTCTGCAAAATCGAATA
>NZ_JANGCA010000292.1:0-278 GCF_024463855.1 Clostridium sp. DFI.1.208
ATGACCATGCCCTCTCTTCCTGCGATCATGTCCTCTTTATACTGCCCTGTGAGCTCCTGCTCATCCTCCAGCCGCTCGATGCTCTTGTCCAGATACGATAGAAAATCACTGCTTGCGGCTTCGAATGCCTTCTCGATCTCATCTTCTTTCGATACGATATCAGCTTCCATTCTTTCTCCTTTCGCGGGGTCACCGCTCATCCTTCCTGTTTCTTCCGCTTGATCTCTTTATGATAGAGCTTCTTCAGTTTATAGAAGGTCGATCTCCCTATGTTGAGC
>NZ_JANGCA010000293.1:0-278 GCF_024463855.1 Clostridium sp. DFI.1.208
GTTCATAAAAATTTGTATCATCTGGAACTGTTATTTTCTTATTCCCCATATAAGAATCTCGTGTGATGCATCGTTTAAAAAAAATTTTGTTTGCAGCATATAAAAAAATGAATTCACTCTGATCAAACAAAGCATTTTCCCTTTCACCTACCATTTCATTTCTTTTTATTCGGCGGTAATCAGAACAAGAAAAAGAATAACTTTATTGCTATCCTCACATTCGCTATATGATTCTTTTGACCCCCAAAATCTTTTTGCTGGTATTTTCATTCTTCTTC
>NZ_JANGCA010000294.1:0-277 GCF_024463855.1 Clostridium sp. DFI.1.208
GTCTTGATGCCTGAGCTTTTACACGTTTTGAAATATTATAGATCCTTGATTTTCCTAAAACATGCAGATCAAAACCCATTTCCACTAAAATCTTAGAAGGGAATGGATTTTCTTGGTAGCGTATGTAGAACTCTTCACGAAATTCTTCAGTATAAGTTATTGCTTTCTCGCTGACATGTTTTACATATGGATTACTTCTTAATTTTTCAGTCTGTTCTTTTGTAAAATGATTTATCCCCATAATTATCTCGACTCCTTTCTTTTAGTATATCAAAAA
>NZ_JANGCA010000295.1:0-273 GCF_024463855.1 Clostridium sp. DFI.1.208
TTTTTTGGTGATCTATTTAATATTGTGCTTTGCGGTGTATTAAGTTGGAAATTCTCTAATTGTTTAAGAACTATTTTAGCTGTTTTATTGTAGTTTCCAAGCAAAAAAAAGTGTGAGTCCAAAAGAAAAAACAAATATTGCAGGAATTAAAATCTGACCTACTGAGAAAACAGAGAGGACAGCAATAATAAAACTTGAATCTATAAATTTAAAAAAATCTTCCATAAATAACTCCTCATTTCTTTATAAGAGAGATTTTATCACGGGAAAGGA
>NZ_JANGCA010000296.1:0-273 GCF_024463855.1 Clostridium sp. DFI.1.208
TTGGGCATATGAAAGACGAAATAAATATTAGCAGCTGTAACACTTTTAGCGAAGTTAAGACAGTCATAGATGATTATATGGACTATTACAATACAGAACGCTACCAGTGGGACCTTGCGAAACTATCTCCTGATGAATATTATCAATATAGTATTACAGGGAATTATCCGTTAGAAAGAAAAGGCACAGAAGCCTAAAATGCATCTGTGCCATACTGTTCTCTGGAATAAATATAATAATGTAATCTATCATCATCAAGATCCTCTTGTGTCA
>NZ_JANGCA010000297.1:0-271 GCF_024463855.1 Clostridium sp. DFI.1.208
GATGGAACGAACGATTTCGCAACAGATGAAGCATTGAGAAAAGCAAAATATGAAGAAGATACAACCTTCTTAGCATACTTCGAGGAAGATGCAGAGGTAACGATCTCATATAAATCAAATGATGAAAATATGGGAACTGTAACTAATGCGAAGGATGAAGTCAAGCCAGTAACCGGAACCGTAAAGGGAAGCAAAGCAGAAGCAAGTGAAGGCTATGCATTCAAGAACTGGACGAACGCAGAAGGTACGATCGTCAGCTGGGATGAAGAAT
>NZ_JANGCA010000298.1:0-270 GCF_024463855.1 Clostridium sp. DFI.1.208
TGCTTCCCTTTTTCAATGTATCCGGGAATACGATGAAGTCACTTTCCGCTTTCGGCGGTGTCGCTCTGTCCTTACTGTTTGTGATCGTCAAAGGTCCGAAATCGATGAACGGAGCCGGAGATAATCCCTCAGACTTCACTGCTGCACTTGGATCATAGGTGTCCGTCTCTGCGATCCTCGTCCACAGATAGTATGTCGTCGTTCGATTCAGGTTCGTAAATTCATAGCTGCCGTCGTCTTTCTTCTTCAGCGTATCCCAGTCTCCTTCTT
>NZ_JANGCA010000299.1:0-264 GCF_024463855.1 Clostridium sp. DFI.1.208
TATACCGCAGATGATGTAGGCAGCTATATCATCGTCGACTATATTGCAAGGGACAGTGCAAAACGCTTTGAGGGAACGATAACGAAATCGAATAAGCTCGTCATCACGAAGCCGGAGAATCCGGATACGGCGATACGACCTGTCCTGCAGCAGGATCTGGATACGAACCTGTATGTGGAGGTTCAGGACGGCTATGAATACTATCTCAGTACCTCTTCGACCTCACCTCTTGCGGATAGCGGGGATTGGGATACGCTGACAAAG